>CAMEPL010000069.1 GCA_945931665.1 uncultured Clostridium sp.
TGTTCTATTTATCTATGTTTTTATTTTTAATTCTATTTTTTATTACGCTTTTACTAATTCAAATTCTGATACTACACTTATTTCATTATCTTCATCTTTTATAATAGCATTGTCTTCTATAACCGCACCTTCTGCTATCATAGCTTTTTTGATAACTACATTTTTACCTATTTTAACATTAGGCATTATTACAGAATCTTCTACAATTGAACCTTCTCCAATTTGTACTTTATGTGATAATACAGTATTTTTAACAGTTCCATAAACTCTACAACCATCAGCAATTAATGATTTTTTAACTGATGCATTTGGTCCTATATATTGTGGTGGAACGTCATTTGTATTAGTGTATATTCTCCATTGTGGATCATTTAAATCTACTGCTTCTGGATCGTTTATTAAATCCATATTTGCTTCCCATAAACTTTTTATAGTACCAACGTCTCTCCAGTATCCTTTGAATGGATATGCAAACATTGATTGTCCTTCTTTTAACATAGTTGGTATTACATCATGACCGAAGTCGTCTAAGCATTCACCAGTTTCATCTGCTCTTTTAAAGTATGCTCTTAACGTCTTCCATTCAAATATGTATATACCCATAGAGGCTAAATTACTTTTTGGTTTTTTAGGTTTTTCTTCAAATTCATAAATACTTCCATCTTCATTTGTATTCATAATTCCAAATCTACTTGCTTCATCCCATGGTACTTCTATTACTGCTATTGTAGCTTTAGCACCTTTTTCTTTGTGGAAATCTAACATTTTACTATAATCCATTTTATATATATGGTCCCCAGATAAAATTAAAACATATTCTGGATCATAGTCATCTATGAAATTCATATTTTTCTTTATTGCATTGGCAGTACCATTAAACCAATGTCCTTCTTTTTCATTCATATATGGTTGAAGTATTGTAACACCTCCGTTAACTCTGTCTAAATCCCAGTGATCTCCTATACCTATATGAGAATTTAGTATTTGTGGTTTATATTGAGTTAACACACCAACTGTATCAATTCCTGAATTGGAACAGTTACTTAAAACAAAATCTATTATTCTATATTTTCCCCCAAATGATACCGCTGGTTTCGCAATTCTTTTTGTAAATACTCCTAATCTAGAGCCTTGTCCTCCTGCTAAAATCATAGCTAGCATTTCTTTTTTCATATATGATCCCCTTTCATATAGTATACCTATATTTTTATATTTTAAAGTTATTAATAAATTTGAAATATATATTTTTATTAAAATTACGTCTAAATTTAAGCGCCTTTTGATAACAATTATAATATATTTTTATACGATTTTTGAGTCTATTTTATTTTTTGCTATATTTTAAGCTTCTTTTATTTTAGCCCTTTTTTTACTACTTTTTTTCTTTTTATTTTTCTTATTTTTTGCTTTTGTAGAATTTGCTGTTGTTTTTTTAGATTTTATAGTATTTTGTGTAGCTTTTTCTACTGTTTTAGAATTAACTTCTTTTTTTGTTTCAATCTCTTTTATAGGTTCATCCGTTATAACTACAGTTTCCTTTTTTGTTTCAGTATCTTTTACAGGCTCGTCCGTTATAACTACAACTTCTTTTTTTATTTTTTTATCTATTTCTGGATTTGATTTTTGTTTTGTTGCTTGATTATCCATTTCTGTAGTTTTTTCTTTTTTTAATTTTATAAAAGTAGCACCTAGTGGAGGAACTTTTATAGTTATATGGTATGGCTTGTTATGCCATTTTTCATCTATTGAAACTAACTCAGCATCTTCCATTGTTTGATTTGAGCCATAATATTTTTCATTATCACTATTTAAAATTTCTTTATATATACCTTTATAAGGTACCCCTACCTTATAATCGTAATATACGTTTGGTGTAAAGTTTAAAACAGCTATTATAAAATCTTCTGGGTCTTTACTTAATCTCATTAAAGTAATTATACTTTGATCCTTATTATTAGGATCTATAAAGTCAAATCCCTTATATGTATTATCTAATTCATATAAAGATTTTTCTTCTTTATATAAATAATTTAAATCTTTTACATAATCTTTCATTTTGGAATGTTGCTCAATTTCTAGTAGCTCCCACTCTAATCCATAAGAGTATCTCCACTCTAGTCCTTGTCCAAATTCAGAACCCATAAATAATAATTTCTTACCTGGATGTATCATATAATAAGCATATAAAAGTCTTAAATTAGCAAATTTTTGCCAATCATCTCCTGGCATCTTATCTAATAAAGATTTTTTACCATGTACAACTTCATCGTGTGATAATGGTAATATGAAGTTTTCTGAGAATGCATACATAAATGAGAATGTTATTAAATCATGATGATACTTTCTGTAAATAGGGTCTTTTTCCATGTATTTTAATGTATCATTCATCCAACCCATATTCCACTTATATGAAAATCCTAAACCACCGCTATATGTTGGTGCTGTTACCATAGGCCAAGCAGTTGATTCTTCTGCTATTACTATTGGATTTTCAATATTAGCATAAATTACTTCATTTAATCTTCTTAAAAAGTTAATTGCCTCTATATTTTCTCTTCCACCATATTGATTTGGTTCCCAATCTCCACCATCATAATCAAGATAAAGCATACTACTTACTGCGTCTACTCTTATTCCGTCTATATGATATTCTTTAAACCAGTATATAGCATTTGAAAGTAAGAAACTTTTTACTTCTGGCTTTCCAACATCAAAATGCGCAGTTCCCCAAGATAAGTTTTCTGCTTTTAAAGGATTTGCATATTCATATTGTGGAGAACCATCAAATCTATAAAGACCATGTATATCTTTGCAAAAATGGCTGTAGGCAAAGTCTAATATAATTCCAAGACCTAACTCATGCGCCTTATCTACAAATGCCTTAAATTCATTTGGATTTCCATATCTACTTGTAGTAGCATAATAACCTATAGTTTGATATCCCCAACTCATATCTAATGGGTACTCTGTTATAGGCATTAATTCTATATGTGTGTATCCCATATCCTTACAGTATTCTAGCATTTCATAAAGCTCTTCATAATTAAAAAAGCCTCCATCCCATTTTCTCTTCCAAGAACCTAGATGTGCTTCATAAATATTCATCGGTTGCTCAAATATTGATTTTTTATTTTTTTGCTCTAAATATTTTTTATCATTCCATTTAAATTCTCCTAATTCAAAAACCTTTGAAGCTGTTTGTGGTCTTAATTCTGCATAAGTTCCATATGGGTCTGATTTTAATCTGCTTACACCGTCGCATCCTACAACATTATATTTATATATATCCCCTTGTGATAAATCTGTTGTAAATATAGACCAAATACCTGAGTTATTTACATTCTCAAGTTTATGAGAAGTACCATCCCAGTTATTGAAATCCCCAACTAGTTGAACTTCCTTTGCATTAGGAGCCCATACCATAAAAGATATTCCTTCTTCTCCATTGTGGTTAACTTTATGATTTCCCATATATAGATAACTGTCTAAAGCCTCCCCACTTTTAAACTTATCTATATTTTCTTCCTTTATTATGTCTAAGTAATTAATATAAATCCCCCCTTTAATAAAAGCGTTTTTTCTCGTCGCTCTCTACTATAATATTGTAATCCAATTTTTGTCAATTGTATACAATATTATTACTAATATTTTAAGTTTTTTTTAATATTTTTCTCTAAAAAACTTTTTGTTTATAGGAAAACGTTCTTATAGCTTTTTAAATTAATTAATCTGCCAATATTATTTATTTTATAAATTAAAAAGTCCAAATTTAAAATAATTTTAAACACATAAAAAAACTCCTTCAATGTGATATTTATACTTTTTCAAATCACATTAAAAGAGTTTTTATTATTATTTTTCTAAATCTATATCATTTTTATTTATACTATCATCTTTTGCATCACTTAAGACTTCTTTTATGCCTTTAAAAGTTCCTAAAAAATTAACTGCTTCTGATGGTAAAACAAGTTTTGTTGATTTTCCTTGTGCAACTTTTTCAAGAGCTTCCATAGATTTAAGAGCTAACATATTGTCATCTATATCTGCTTCTTTCATAGCTTTAAATACTTGTTCGATTACTATAGATTCACCTTCAGCCTTTGCCTTTGCAACTTCTCTAATAGACTCTGCATCACCTTGAGCTTTAAGTATTCTAGATTGTTTATCCCCTTCAGCTTCTCTTATCATAGCTTCCTTTTTGGCTTCTGCTCTAAGTATTGCTGATTGTTTTTCACCTTCCGCTCTTAATATAGAAGATTGTTTTTCACCCTCAGCCTGAAGGATAGATTCCCTTCTTTCACGTTCAGCACGCATTTGTTTTTCCATTGCTACTTGGATATCATGAGGTGGCATTATATTTTTAAGTTCAACTCTGTTTACTTTTATACCCCATTTATCAGTTGCTTCATCTAGTATTGCTCTCATTTTTGTATTGATTACATCCCTAGATGTCAATGTTGCGTCTAAATCTAACTCGCCTATTATATTTCTAAGTGTAGTAGCAGTTAAATTTTCTATCGCTGCATTTGGATTTGCTATTTCAAATACAAATCTTATTGGATCTGTTACTTGATAATAAACTACTGTGTCTATTTGCATAGTAACATTATCTTTTGTTATAACTGGTTGTGGTGGAAAATCTTCTACTCTCTCTTTTAAGTCAATTCTATAAGATAGAGTATCTATAAAAGGAACTAAAAAATGTACACCTGTATCGGCTTTTTTATGGAATTTCCCTAATCTCATTATAATCCCTACAGTTGATTGTTGAATTACTTTTATGCATTTAATACTCATTATAACTACAACTATTATTAATATAATTATAATTGGCATCATAAATTGTACCCCCTATTCACTTGTTTTTATTTTAATATCAATTTCTCTACTAATTGAATCTGTGTCATCTTTATTATTATCTAAATCTAAATTAATATTACTTACTTCCCTAACAATAAGTTTGACACCTTCTATTTGTATTACTTCTACAATTTTACCTTTTTCAATTTTTACTTTATCTTTAGATATAGCACTCCATTCTTCTCCATTTAGTTTTACAATCCCAACTTCATATGGCTCAATATCTTGGACAACAATACCTTTTTGTGATATTATACCCTGCAAATTAGTATTATATTTTACATTTTTATCTCTATCAACTAGATATTTAGTCGCTATAACTAAAAGTACTATAGATATAATGGCAAATATAATAGCTTGGATTAAGACACTCTCTATAAATGGACTTAATATCATTGAAACCAATGCTCCAATACTAAACCAAATTAATGTAAGACTCGTTGTCATCAACTCCCCGACGCCAAATATTATAGCTACTATAAACCAAAATGTACCTATATTGATACTCATAAGCATCCCTCATCTCTTAAATTAAAATATATTTTTTTAAATTAGTTTAAATATATTATATCATCATATTTTATAGTATAGTGTTACAAACAAATGTCAAATATTATATCAATCACTCAACTCCTTCATGATTTGTGGAATTAAGTTAATTACATCTGTTGCATTTACTGTATATAAATCCTTAGATAAAGTTTCTCCTATATATCCATGAATATACGCTGCGCAAACTGTTCCCATAAGATTAGTCATGCCTTGACCTACAAATGAAGTTATCATACCAAGAAGCGTATCGCCCATTCCTCCATTAGCCATTGCTGAATTTCCTGTTGGATTTATATATGTGTATTTTCCATTTGTTATGACAGTTTCATATCCTTTTAACAAAACAACTACTTTATATTTATTTGCAAATTCTTTTGCTACATCTATTTTATTATCTCTAATATAATTTATAGAATATCCTGTAAGTCTTGCCATTTCGCCTAAATGTGGTGTAATTATTATTCTATCTTGATTTTTTTCTAATAATTCTTTTTTATTTTTTAATACATTTAATCCATCTGCATCTATTATAATTGGACACGTTGTGTTTTTTAATATATATCCTAATTTATTATATGTATCATCATTATCACCCATACCACATCCAAATCCGATTGCACTACATCCTTTTATCAATTTTTCAACCTTTTTATCTTCTCGAATATCTAAAGTCATAGCCTCACAAAGCTTTTGGCTTGCAATATCTTGAACATATGAATCAGATATTAGTGTTGTCAAGCCGCTACCTGATTTTACGGCTGCTTGTGTAGCGATATAAGCTGCTCCAATAAATCCTTTACTACCTGCAAACAAAGCTACTTTTCCAAAATCACTTTTAAACGCAAATTTATCCTTAGCTTTTATATTATTTTTTATAAGTTCTATATCTGTTATATATTCTTTATCGTCATATTTTTCTAAAATATATTCTGGTATACCGATATGTTCAACTACCACTTCACCTATAAATTCTTTTGTTTCATATTTTAGAAAACCTCGTTTGTAAAATTCAAACGAAATTGTTTTATCTGCTTTTATACAAATTCCAAGTATATCCCCTGTTGTTGCGTTTATTCCTGATGGAACATCAATTGAATATGTTTTATTTTTATTTTCATTTATAAGTTTTATAACGTCATAAAAGATTCCCTTTACTTCTCTCTCTAATCCAGTTCCAAATATACAGTCTATTACTATATCTGATCTTTTTATAGAACTTTTTAAATCATCCATACTTCCATTTTCTACAATATTTACTTTAATATCCATTGCTCTTAATATATTATAATTTATTTTAGAACATTCACTTAGTTTTTCTAATTTACCTACTATAAATACTTCTACATTTTTACCTTTGGCCAATAATTGTCTTGCTATTCCCAGTCCATCCCCACCATTATTACCAACTCCACTTACTATTACATAATTTTGATTTTCTTCTATATCCATATGTTTAAATGCCGAAAGTACTGCATTTTCCATCATTACAATTAGTGGAATTTTGTACTCATTTACACATGCTGTATCTAATATTTTTGTACTCTTTGCTGTTCCTATTCTCACTTTAAAACCTCCCTTTATATTACTTTAGTTATATAATATTTTATAAATAATCATAAATTATACACATCACATAAAATATAAATTTATTATATATAAATAAAAAGAGCTAAACAGCCTTTAACTGCTTAGCTCCTTCTATTTATTAAACCCCAACTACTCTAGTCACACCAGGTACTTCTTTTACTAATAAGTTTTCTATAACAGCTTTTAATGTCATAGTAGCTCCTGGACAACCTGAGCAAGCACCTTTTAATCTAACTAATACTACACCGTCATCACTAACTTCTACTAATTCAACGTCCCCGCCGTCTCTTTGTAGTACTGGTCTAACTTTGTCTAATACTGCTGCAACTTGTTCTTTCATTATGCACACCCCTCATTATTTTTAATTTCTACCTAAATTATACATTACACGTAAAATATTCTCTACTATTTCACTGCTTTTTTATCCTTATTTTTACTATTATACTATTTTTTGTTTCATAAATATTATATAATATATAAAAATAAATTTTTAGGGAGAATAATTATTTATGAAAAAAAAATTATTTAGTATCATAATAGCTGCACTTCTTTTGGTTTCTATGATAGGATGTAGTTCATCTAAACCAGAGAATGCTGTAAATACACTTATGAAAAATGCACAAAAATTTGATATTGATGGAATAAAGGAAACTCTACGACCTGAGTTAAGAGATAATGACATTGCAACAGAAGGTCTAGACTCAGATGAAACAATGAATTTATACTTAGATTATTTCAAAGATAATGCAAAGAAAATAAAATACAGTATTGGTGATATAGTAGTTGATGATGATTTTGCTTCTGTAAATGTAGAAGTTCAATATGTCGATGGTATAGATGCACTTGAATCAGCTGTTATTAAGTTACTTAAAGAATCATTTGCAGGGACATTCTCTGGAGATGAAATGAGTGATGAGGAAATTCAAGAAGTGGTTTCTACTGCCTTAACTAATTATCAATCAGAACACGGTGATGAATTTGTTACTACTTCAATAGTATTAGAGTGTATAAAAATTGATAACAAGTGGTATATAGATGATTTAGATGATGATTTCTTAAATGTGATATTCTGTAACTTTGTATCATTTATGGATTCTATTAATTATAACTAATCTCTGTCTAATTTAAATTAATAATATAAATCCCCAAAGAATATACTTCTAGTAAGCAATATAATTTTTACATACTTATTGCTAATATTTTAGAAGGGGGAATATTATGTTATTTAAAGGATCTGCAGTCGCTTTGGTTACTCCTTTTACAAGAGAAAATACAGTTAACTACGATAAATTAGAAGAACTTGTTGAATTCCATATAAAAAATGGCACTGATGCAATAGTTGTTTGTGGTACTACTGGTGAAGCGAGCACATTAAGCGACCGAGAACATATTGCAACAATAAAATGTGTTATTGATGCAGTAAATAAAAGAATACCAGTAATCGCTGGTACTGGAGGTAATGATACTGAACACTCTATCTTATTGAGTAAAATTGCAGAAAACTTTGGTGCTGATGGACTTTTAATTATTAATCCTTATTACAATAAAGGAAATAAATCAGGTATAAAAGCCCATTTTACAAAGATTGCACAAAGTGTAGATACTCCAATTATTATTTACAACGTTCCATCTCGAACAGGAGTTAACTTATCACCTAATTTAGTTGCTGAATTATCTTACAACGAGCAAAATATTGTGGGTATTAAAGAGGCAAGTGGAGATATGGCTCAAGTTGCTGAAATTGCTAGATTAGTTGACGATGACTTCGCTATATATTCTGGTAATGATGACTCTACTCTACCACTTTTATCATTAGGCGGTGTTGGTGTTATTTCTGTACTTGCTAATATCTGTCCTAAAGCAAGCCATGATTTAGTTAGCAGCTTTTTATCTGGAAATATTGAAGACTCTAGAAAACTTCAATTAGATTTAAAACCTCTAATTGATGCTCTGTTTGTAGAAGTCAATCCTGTTCCTGTAAAAACAGCTATGAATTTATTAGGTATGGATGTCGGAAATTTAAGACTTCCTCTTGGGCATATGCAAGGAAATAATATAGAGTTACTAAAAAAAGAATTGAAATCTGCAGGATTTGAATTAAAATAAAATAATTTATTTTACAGTATAAAAAATAGGATATTGGACTATTTGTCTAATATCCTATTTTTTATACTACTTAATGTATCTCAATATAACTTTTTTATTTTGCCTCTCTAACTGGTATCCAAACTTCAAATTCAGAATTAGTTGGATCTTGATTTAAATAAACTTCTATATCTGGTGCATCTGCATATTCATATCCTGAAGTTGGGAACCATTCTGTAATAATCCTTTTTTCAATATCTTGTATTGCAGTTGGCATAACTCCTCTTCCTTTGAATATAGCCCAAGTTGTTGGTGGAATTATATATTCTTCTAACCCTTCTATAATTTCTTTATCAGTTTCAACTGCTATATAATACATCCAATTTTGAACATTGGCCATACAAGCACTAACACCTAATACACCATTTGATTTTGAATCCATCATAGATATAATTTTATTTAGTCTTCCATCTTGTCCTACACTTTGCCAAAATGCTGGTACATTTTTAAAGTTTTCTTCCATAGCACTATCATTAATTTGGTTCATATTACCTTTTTTAAGTTGCATTTTTGCACCAACTATTCTCATTTCTTCTTTTTTTATTATACTATATTCCATTTTTTCTACTCCTTTAACTGTTATTTTAAAACTAATAGGAGGATGTGCTTTTAAACAAGTTCCTTCTTTTTGTGCCTTAGATGGTGATACATTATGGAATTTTTGAAATGCCCTGTTAAATGCTGTTGGTGACTCATATCCATATCTTAGTGCTACATCAATAACCTTGTCACCAGTTTGAAGATCAAAAGCTGCCTTTGTCAATCTTCTACTTCTGATATATTCAGATAAAGACATTTCGGCCATATATGAGAACATTCTTTGATAATGATATACACTACAACATGCTATTTTAGACAATTTTTCATATTCTATTTTTTCATCAAGATGTTTTTCAATGTAGTCTAATGAATCATTCAATCTATTTAACCATTCCATTTGCTCATCTCCTATAAATACAGTATAATTTTTCTTAAAAATTAAAACCTCTCACTTTGTGTTCAAATTATGAGAGGTTTAGTTTATATATAGTATTTTAGATTATTTCTCTAAATCCTTTTTTATAATAATATTCACTTAAAATTCCCTTTTGCAAAATATAATTATACTTGAAAAAATAAATAATACACTTGTACCTAAAGTTATCCATATTGATTTTACAAGTTCTGAAACTTCTATATTTTCTTTTAGTATATCCATATTCACGCTTATAAGCTGGATTGGGTTATATTCTTGAACCTTTGGAAAGACATTTAAAAATAATAAACATGCAACTATTGCACCACAAAACAACATTGAACCATAAGATGTTTTAAATAAAATTCCTCCTAAAATTATTGCGCTTATTAAGAATATCCCAAATATCCATACAATACTTATTGAAAATAGTAAATTATCTACTTCAGTATTTTCCCAAAACAACATAGAATATAAAAATGTAACTAGTGCAGATAAAAAATATGAAAATGTCCAAACTAAACATGTTGATGTAAATTTAGATAAAATAACGGTTTTTCTTGATAGTCCTTTCGTAAGCATATTTACTAATGTACCTTTTGATAATTCATTTGAAATCAGCCCACTAAACATTATCACTAAGACTATTAATCCCATTTGGCTGACATTTTTAAAAAATTGTGCCCAAGAATCAAAAATTGTAGCCTCTGGCATACTTATATTAATTCCATCTTACATAAGTGATTTCATAATGTCTGGCGTAAGTTTTGCAACAACAGGATTCATAAATCCGAAAATTAGAAACACTACTACTAATAAAAGTAGTTTATATGTCTTTGCCAATTCGTATATCTCTTTTTTAGTAAATGCTATATATGCTCTCATCTTACTGCCTCCAAAAATAATCTTTCTAGTGTAGGTTCTTGAAGTTTTATACATAGCGGATATAAATTACTATTAATCAAGCCTTCCATAAACTCTCTTTGAACTTTTTCTATATTATTTGAATGAATATAAATTGTATTTTCATGTGTTATTATATCCATAAGATTATTATTGTTAAATATATTTATAAATTGTTCAAAGTCATCTTTATTTTTAAAACTTACTTCTAGACAATCTACTATATGATTAGCTCTAATTTGAGATAGTGTTCCGTTTAAGACTATTTTACCATCTCTCAAAATTGCAATTTCATCACAAATCCTCTCTACATCTGATAATATATGTGTTGAAAATATTACAGTAGTTTTTTCTTTGACTTTTAATAAAATATCTAGTATCTCTTTTCTTCCAATTGGATCTAGCGCTGATGTTGGCTCATCACATATTAATAATTTTGGTTGATTTAAAAGAGCTTGTGCAATTCCAAGTCTTTGTTTCATACCTCTTGAAAACTTTGATATTTTTTTCTTTTTATATTCACTAAGTCCCACCAATTCTAGTAGTTCATCACTTTTTAATAATATCTCTTTTTTGCTCATTCCTGTAATTTCGCCACATAGTTTTAAATACTCTCCTGCAGTCATATAACCATAATATTCAGGAACATCTGGCAAATATCCTATAAATCTATTCGTCTTTGTTTCGCCATAAGTTACTTTTTCACCACATACTTTTATCTGACCTTTGTCTGGTTTTAAAAATCCTAAAATCATCTTCATTGTTGTGGTTTTTCCTGCTCCATTTTCTCCAATAAATCCAAAAATAGTGTTTTCTTTAACTTTTAAATTTAATCCATTTATAATGTTGTTTGAGCCAAAGCTTTTATATAAGTCCTCTATTTCAAGTATATTCATTATTCCTCACCTCTGCCAAATATAAAGTAGAATATTGGTCCTAAAATTTGTATAAATAAAACTACTATTATCCATATAGCTTTATTTCCAAATCTATAGTTAGGATGTTTAATAACATGTATTAAAGCTGTTATAGCCAATATAAATTCTAAAATTATAATTGGCAGTAATAAAGCCAAATTATTCGTAATATCACTCATACATTTCCCTCCTAAAATTAATTACTTTCTAATGCAAGTACACATGATTTAAATCTATAATCATTTTTTAAACTTTCAAATACTGGATTATCTTTTATAGTACCTATAACACTTTGCTTTATTAACTTTTGGCTTCTAGGTGGATTTACACCTAAATCTAAATTTTCTAACCAATTGTCTATTTTATCAAAGTATTCATCCCCTCTTAATTGAAAATCGTATATATTTTTTATGCATACTTTTGTATATCTCTCGATTAAGTCAAGAGCTCTTTCATTTTGATTATGCATAGCATAAACTTGTGCAGTACTTAAATACAAATTAACTGTTACATTTGGATGTAACTCATCTAAATTAAATAATTCGCAAATTTTATATGCCTTTTTAAATGATTCCTCTACAATTTCTAAATTATCTTTACTTAAAGTTATTAGCTGTACAATATTACCTATAAGCCCTATAAGATGCTGATACATGCAAATTTGAGTTATTTCATTTGACTTTTCTATATTTCCTAATAGTTGAAAACTCATCCCTATTAGTTCTGCATCTTGGCTAAAAGTACTTATATCTTCACCCAAAATTTCTAAAACTTCTGTTGGTTTATTTTCCATTATCAGTAAAAGTGCCTCCAATGAAACTATTTCTTTTATTAGTTGGGGATTATTGCTATCTTCTTTTATTCTAATACATAGCTTTCTAGCTTTCTCTAAAATTTCATCTTTATTTTTAAACAGCATATTGTGATTTAAATAAAGAACTACCATTTGTTTTAAAAATTCAAAACATGAATAATACTTTTTAATATACTCCTCACATTCTTTTAAAACCTCATTTGGGTCTTTTTCTGTAAAATCATGTGCAAATTTATAAT
>CAMEPL010000070.1 GCA_945931665.1 uncultured Clostridium sp.
TGGTACTTGGTGGGCAACCGCCTGGGAGAGTAAGACGTAGCCACGTAATCTTTTTAATTTTAAAAAGTAAACATAACAACGAGAAAACCACCTAAGTTTTTACAGTGTAAAAACTTAGGTGGTTTTTTTATGTCATTATAAATGTAGAATACAAAAAATTTACCATATATGTATTTAAAGGATATAATTATGGGTAAAATATTTTTAGTTTAATATTCAAAAGTACGGATATAGTAATATATATTATGATATAATGGATACAGAACGAATGTTCGGGAAAGGTTAGGTGATATTATGGATTTTAAAATAAAATCTGACTTTAAACCTACAGGTGATCAACCTGAGGCTATTAAAGAAATAGTAAATGCCATAAATCATGATGAAAAATTTTCGACTTTATTAGGGGTTACTGGTTCGGGTAAAACATTTACAATGGCAAATATAATACAGGAAGTTAAAAAGCCAACACTTATATTAGCACATAATAAAACGTTGGCAGCACAACTTTATAGTGAGTTCAAGGAATTCTTCCCTGATAATGCAGTTGAGTATTTTGTAAGTTACTATGATTATTATCAACCAGAAGCATATGTAGCTCAAAGTGACACTTACATAGAAAAAGATGCTAGTATAAATGATGAAATAGATAAGTTACGTCACTCTGCTACAGCATCAATTTTAGAGCGAAAAGATACAATTATAGTGTCTTCTGTATCTTGTATATACGGGATAGGAGATCCAAAGGATTATAAGGATTTAATGTTATCTCTGAGAGTAGGTATGGAAGTTGAAAGAGATGATGTAATTAAGAAGTTAATAGAGATACAATACGAGAGAAACGATATAAACTTTGTGAGAGGGACATTTAGAGTAAGAGGGGATGTTGTTGAGATTTTCCCTGTGAGTAATGATGAAAGGGCTATTAGGGTAGAATTTTTTGGTGATGAAATAGATAGAATAACAGAAATTGATTATGTCACTGGAAAAATTGTAGGAACAAGAAAGTATACTGCTATATTCCCTGCATCACATTATGTTACTACTCCAGAAAGAATAGAAGAGGCAGTAAAGGCTATAGAAAAAGAACTAGCAGATGTTGTACAAGAATTTAAGGATAATGACCAGTTGCTTGAAGCACAAAGAATAGAACAAAGAACAAAATATGATATAGAAATGCTTAAAGAAATAGGGTTCTGCCAAGGGATAGAAAACTATTCAAGACATATTACAGGTAGAAAAGCAGGAGAAAAACCATATACACTTATGAACTTCTTTCCAGATGATTTCTTGTTGATAATAGACGAATCACACGTTACGATACCACAAGTTAGAGGTATGTATGCAGGGGATCATTCTAGAAAAAAATCATTAATAGATAATGGGTTTAGACTTCCTTCTGCATATGATAATAGACCTTTAAACTTTGAAGAATTTGAAGAAAATATAAACCAAGTATTATTTGTTTCAGCGACGCCTGGCCCTTATGAAATTGAGCACTCTACTACAGTTGCACAACAAATAATAAGACCTACAGGTTTACTTGATCCAATTATAGAAGTAAGACCGATTGAAAATCAGATAGATGATTTAGTTGGAGAAATAAACAAGGTTGTAGAAAAAGGTGAGAGAGTATTAATTACTACTTTAACTAAAAAAATGAGTGAGGATTTAACTAATTATCTTAAGGAAATTGGAATTAAGGTAAAATACCTGCACTCAGATATAGTTACTTTAGAGAGAACGGAAATAATAAGAGATTTAAGATTAGGTAAGTTTGATGTATTAGTTGGTATAAACTTACTTAGAGAAGGATTAGATATCCCAGAAGTTTCTTTAATTGCTATTTTAGATGCAGATAAAGAAGGTTTCCTACGTTCTGAAACATCTTTAATACAAACAGTTGGACGTGCTGCAAGAAATGCAGAAGGTAGAGTTATTATGTATGCAGATAAGATTACTCGTTCAATGGCAGCTACTATTGAAGAAACAGCAAGAAGGAGAGAAATACAATCACAATATAATAAGGAACATGGTATAATTCCAAAGACAATTAAGAAAGATATTAGAGATAATATAGAAACGCTTAAACTGGCTGAGGAAGAAGAAATTTACGGTATAAGTGAAACTGACAATAAAGAAGAAATTAAGTCAAATATAGCTAAATTACAAGCAGAAATGATGGAAGCAGCCACTAATTTACAATTCGAAAGGGCAGCACAGCTAAGAGATAAGATAAAAGAGTTAGAGCAAAAAGTATAGAGAGGAATTTAGAATGGAAGATAAAATAATCATAAGAGGTGCTAAAGAAAATAACTTAAAAGATGTAGATTTAGTAATCCCTAGAAATAAATTTATAGTATTCACAGGATTGTCTGGTTCGGGAAAATCATCATTAGCATTTGATACAATTTATGCAGAAGGACAAAGACGATATGTAGAGAGTCTTTCTTCATATGCTAGACAATTCTTAGGTCAAATGGAAAAACCAAACGTAGAATACATAGAAGGTCTTTCACCAGCAATATCTATAGACCAAAAGACGACATCAAGAAACCCTAGATCAACAGTAGGTACAGTTACAGAAATATACGATTATTTAAGACTTTTATTTGCTAGAGTTGGTGATGTACATTGTCCTGTATGTGGAAATAAAATAAGCCAAATGACAGTACAGGAAATAGTTGATAAGATATTAGAGTTTCCTGAAAGAACTAAATTACAAATACTGTCTCCTATTGTTAGGGGTCAAAAAGGAACGCATAAGAAGACTCTTGAAGGGCTAAAAAAAGAAGGATTTGTAAGAGTTAGAGTAAATGGAGAAAATTACGAAGTTACAGATGATATTGAACTAAGTAAAAATAAAAAACACAACATAGAAGTAGTTGTAGATAGAATAGTTGTAAAGCCTGGAATTGAGGGGAGACTTTCAGATTCAATAGAAACTGCAATCAAATTATCAGATGGATTGGTTATTGCCCAAATTATAGATGGCGAAGAAATACTGTATTCAACCAAATTTGCATGTCCTGACCATGGTGTGGGAATTGAAGAATTATCTCCAAGAATGTTCTCATTCAATGCACCATTTGGAGCTTGTGACGAGTGTAACGGTCTTGGTGAACGTAGAAATGTAGATGAGGATTTAGTTATACCAAATAAGGACTTATCTATAAATCAAGGTGCAATAGCAGCTTGGGGTTCTGTAAGCAAAAGTAATGATACATACTATAGCAAAATGGTAAGAAGTTTAGCTGATATATATGGTGTATCACTAGATACTCCGTTCAAAGAATTACCAGACGATTTTGTAGATGAGTTACTTTATGGAAGAAACAATACAATTGTAGAATTTGAATTTGATTCTAAGTTTGGAGGTAGAAGGGACTATAAAGCTCCTTTTGAAGGTGTTCTTGTAAACTTGGAAAGAAGATATAACGAGACTTCTTCTGAATATGCCAAAGATAAAATAGATGAGTTTATGGCTGAAACACCTTGTCCAAAATGTAAGGGTAATAGATTGAAAAAGGAAGTTCTATCAGTTAAAGTTGGAGGCAAGAATATAATAGAAGTAACAGAGCTTTCAATAAATGAATTAATAGATTTTATAGATAATTTAGAGTTAAGTGAAAAAAATAAATTTATTGCTCAGGAAATATTAAAAGAAATACGTGAGAGAGCATCTTTTTTAAGAAATGTAGGTTTAGAATATTTAAATCTATCTAGAAAAGCAGGAACTCTATCAGGTGGGGAAGCACAACGTATAAGATTAGCAACACAAATAGGTTCTGCTTTAGTTGGAGTACTTTATGTATTAGACGAACCAAGTATAGGGCTTCATCAAAGAGATAACGATAAATTAATAGCATCACTTCAGAATTTAACTAGAATAGGAAATACATTAATCGTTGTTGAACATGATGAAGATACAATGAGAGCAGCAGATTATATAGTAGATATAGGTCCTGGTGCAGGAGTTCATGGTGGTGAAATAGTAGCCCAAGGAACATTTGATGAAGTAATTCAAAATCCAAACTCTATAACAGGTATGTATTTAAGTGGAAAGAAAACTATAGATGTACCGGATACAGTTAGAGAAGGAAATGGAGAATTTATAGAAATAGTAAAAGCGAGTGAGAATAACCTTAAGAACTTAAACGTAAAAATACCTTTAGGTAAATTCGTATGTATAACTGGTGTTTCAGGCTCAGGAAAAAGTACACTTATAAATGAAATATTATATAAAAGTGTTGCAAATAAAGTAAATAGATCTAGAATGAAACCAGGAAAACATAAAGAAATAAAAGGGATAGAAAATATAGATAAGATAATAAATATTGACCAAAGTCCAATAGGAAGAACACCTAGGTCAAATCCTGCAACTTACACAGGAATATTCGATCATATAAGAGATTTATTTGCTATGACGAATGAGGCTAAGGCAAGAGGATATAAAAAAGGAAGATTCAGTTTCAATGTAAAAGGTGGAAGATGTGAAGCTTGTAAAGGCGATGGAATAATCAAAATAGAAATGCATTTCTTACCAGATGTATATGTGCCTTGTGAAGTATGTAAGGGTGAAAGATACAACAGAGAAACTCTTCAAGTTAAATACAAAGATAAAACTATATCTGACGTGTTAGATATGAATGTTGAAGAGGCATTAGAATTCTTTGAGAATATACCTACAATAAAAAGAAAATTAGAGACATTGATGGATGTCGGACTTTCATACATAAAATTAGGTCAACCATCAACTCAATTATCAGGTGGTGAAGCACAAAGAATTAAATTAGCAACTGAATTAAGTAAGAGACCAACTGGCAAAACATTATATATATTAGATGAACCTACAACAGGACTGCATATGGCAGATGTAGATAAACTAATAGATGTTCTACAAAGATTAGCTGATACAGGAAATTCTATAGTAGTTATAGAACATAATCTAGATGTTATCAAGTGTTGTGATTATATAATTGATTTAGGACCAGAAGGTGGAGATAATGGAGGAACTATAGTTGCAACAGGAACTCCAAGAGAAGTAGCAAAAGTAGAAAAATCTTATACAGGACAATTTTTAAAAAAATATTTTTAATAAATATGTATTAATATAAATAATTTTGTAATATGATAGATAAACAACAAAAAAATATGGTATGATTTAATAGGAAATAAGAGCATTATAAGTTTATAGAATTTATAATGCTCTTAAAACATTAAAAAATTATAAATGTCAGAAAATAAAAGATTATGTAGGAATTAATATAAAAATAAAGACAAAAAATAAATAACGAGAGAAGTTTATGAGAAAAAAGGAGATTTTTAATGTTTGATATTCAAGAACAATTAAAATTACTACCAGACGAACCTGGCGTTTATTTAATGAAGAATAAGAACGACAAAATAATTTATGTTGGGAAAGCTATTTCTTTAAAAAATAGGGTTAGACAATATTTTCAATCATCAAAGAATCATTCATCTAAAGTAAAATCTATGGTGAGTAATATTGCATCTTTTGAATATATAATTACCGATTCTGAATTAGAAGCTTTAATATTGGAATGTAACTTAATTAAACAGTATAGACCTAAATATAATGTTTTGCTTAGAGATGACAAAACATATCCATATATAAAGGTTACTGTTAATGAAGATTTTCCAAGAGTAATGAAGGTTAGGAGAGTATTAAAAGATAATGCAAAATATTTTGGACCATATACAAATGTCGGCGCGGTAAACGATACCCTAGAGATAATTCACAATATATATCCAATTAGAAATTGCAATATAGATATACCTAAAGCTATAAAAAATAATGCAAGACCATGTTTAAATTACCATATTAAAAAATGTATAGGGCCATGCACAGGACATGTATCAAAAGAGGAATACTCAAAGATGATAGATGAGATATTGTTATTTTTATCTGGTAAAGAAGAAACTCTGATAGAAATTTTAAAAGAGAAAATGAATGAATGTGCAATGAATTTTAATTTTGAAGAAGCTGCCACTTATAGAGATAAGATAAAAAATCTAGAAGAAATAAAGGAAAAACAAAAAATAGATTCATCAAGTATGGATGCAAATCAAGATGTAATAGCTTTAGCTAGAACAGAAGAAGAGGCATGTGTGCAAGTATTCTTTATGAGAAATGGGAAAATAATAGGAAGAGAACACTTTATACTAGAAGGTGTTGAAGGAAGTAAATCTGATTCTGTACTTGGTTCATTTGTAAAACAATTCTATATGGAGCAAGAATATATACCAAGAGAAATAATTGTAGATGAAGAGATTGAAGATAGATATATATTAGAACAATGGTTAAGTGAGAAAAAGGGCGGTAAAGTAACTATTACAATACCACAAAAAGGTGAAAAAAAGGGTTTAGCTATAATGGTAAGAAAAAATGCCATGGAATACTTAAATAAATTTTCTCACTTAAATAAACAAAAATATGAAAAGAGTATCGGTGCTTTAACTCAATTGACAGAGTTACTTAAACTTGAAACAGTACCAAAAAGAATAGAAGCATACGATATATCTAATATACAAGGTGTAGATTCAATTGGGACAATGGTTGTTTTTACAGATGGAAAAAAAGATAGGAAAGAATATAGAAGATATAAAATAAAAACTATAGTAGGGCCAGATGATTATGGTTCAATGGCAGAAATTTTAAGTAGAAGAATAAAATATGGAAATTTACCAGATTTAATTTTACTAGATGGAGGAAAAGGACAAGTAAGTGCTGTTCAAAATGTATTGGACCAAAACAACCTACAAATACCTCTATGGGGAATGTTTAAAGATGACAAGCATAGAACAAAAGGATTAGTAAATAAATCGCAAGAAATAGTATTAGATAGGACTACTAACTTATATAGATTTGTTGCTAGCATACAAGAGGAAGTCCATAATTATGCTATAACATATCATAGAAGTCTGAGAAAGAAATCTCTTACAAAATCTGTACTAGATGATATACCTGGTATAGGGGAGACAAGAAAGAAAAATCTTTTAAGTCATTTTAAAAGTATTGATAGTATAAAAGCTGCTACATTCGAGGAACTATTAGAAGTTGAGAGTATAAATAAAACAGCAGCAGAAAATATTTATAATTATTTTAAATCGGAGGAATAACAATGGAATCAAAAGACAAAATAGCTATATCAGATCTTGTTAAGGACTTAGAACTAAATGTTGTTTACCGACCAGAGGGTAAAGAATTCTTCGTTCAATCACAAGATGTAAATAGAACAGGACTAGCACTAGCAGGATACTTTGAATATTTTGCATTTGATAGGATACAAATAATAGGTAAAGGGGAATATACTTATTTTAAAAATATCGATAAGGAAAAGAGAAGAGAAATATTAGATAAATTATTCTCTTATGATATACCTGCATTGATAGTTACAAGAGGATTAGAAATAGACGAAGACATATTAGAAGCAGCAAAGAGACATGAACGTGTTTTAATAAGCAGTGAAAGAAATACTACTAGATTTATAAATAAAATATCGAACTATCTAGATAATAGATTAGCACCACATATAACTATACATGGAGTTCTTGTAGATGTATACGGTATAGGTGTACTTATAAAAGGAGAGAGTAGTATAGGAAAATCTGAAACAGCTCTTGAGCTTATACAAAAAGGTCATAGATTAGTTGCAGATGATGCAGTAGAAATAATAAAATTAGACGATGATAGATTAATTGGACAAGCGCCAGAATTACTAAGACATTATATGGAGATAAGAGGTATAGGTATAATCGATGTAAGAAGCTTATACGGTGTTGGCGCAATAAAAAATATGAAAGAAATAAGTTTAATTCTTGAGCTTGAAAGTTGGAATCAAGAAAAATATTATGATAGATTAGGTCTTGATAAAGAATATGAAACAATATTAGGAAAAGAAGTAGAGAAATTAGTTGTTCCAGTAAAACCAGGTAGAAATACAGCTATGATAGTAGAGGTTGCAGCTATGAATTATAGACAAAAAATAATGGGATATGATGCAGCAATAGAGTTTACTAAAAAGTTATCTCAAACAATTCAACAATAATAGTAACTTTATTTCAGATTAAAATTACGAATAGAAGCCTTCTGTATATTTTTAGTTAAATAATGCAGAAGGCTTTTTTATTTATGAGTTTCAAAAAATAAAGACCTGTCGAGGAAAATCCACGACAGGCCAATCAATATATTATAGGCTTTTTAAGGCTATTATTAACGATTATTCAACAGTACATTCAGCTTCTTCGGCTTTTTTAGCATATGGATTGCTTTTATCGAAGTAATGAGTGTGTAAGTAAATATGAGCGTTATGTCCGCCTCTTTCACCAAGGAATTCAGCATAAACTTTCTTAACGTCTTCATTTTCATGAGATTTACGTTTAGGTTTATTAGCATCGATTTCGTATAATCCAGCACCTCTAGCTTTAACTTTTTCGAAGTCTCCACCATGGAATGGTTGTCCAGCACCATTTACACATCCACCTGGGCAAGCCATGATTTCTATTACAGAGTATTTAGATGGTTTACCAGCAGCTATATCAGCTCTTAATTCTTCCATTAACTTTCTAGCACATCCTAAAGATGAAGCAGCAGCTACATTTACTTTAGTTCCATTGATATCTATAGTAGCTTCTTTAATTCCATTGAAACCTCTGACATCTTTGAAATCTATGTTTTCGTCTTGTAATTCTTCACCAGTTATATCTGTGTAAGCAGTTCTTAAAGCAGCTTCTAGAACACCACCAGTTACACCGAATATATCAGCAGCACCAGTTGAATATCCTAGAGGACTATCGAATTCAGCTTCTTCTATATTAGCTAAATCTATACCAGCTTCTTTTATCATTCTAGAAATTTCTCTTACTGTTAATGATAAATCAGTATCTAATATACCATTTTCGCCTAATTCTTCTCTTTTTACTTCATATTTTTTAGCTACGCAAGGCATTACAGACATTATTATAACTTCATCAGGTTTTTTACCTAATACTTTATCAGCAAAGTAGTATCTAGCTATAGGAGAGAACATTCCTTGTGGTGATCTACATGTTGATAAGTATTTAGTTAAGTCTGGGAATTGAGATTCACAGAAGTTAACCCAAGCTGGACAACAAGAAGTTATTATTGGTAAATCTCCGCCTTTAGTAAATCTTTGTACAAATTCGTTAGCTTCTTCCATTATAGTAAAGTCAGCAGCAAAGTTAGTATCGAATACATAATCGAATCCTAAAGCTTTTAATGCAGCTACTATTTTACCAGTAGATATAGAACCTGGTTCTAATCCAAATTCTTCACTTATACCAACTCTAACAGCTGGAGCGATTTGAACCATAACTGGTTTTTCTTTTTGAGCTAAAGCATCCCAAGCTTCTTTAGTATTGTCTTTTTCTAATATACAACCAGTTGGACATACAGCTAAGCATTGTCCACAGAAAGTACATTCTGTATCTTTTAATTTAGAGTCGAAGAAAGTACCAACTACTGTGTTGAAACCACGATTTACACCAGAAAGAACACCTACAGTTTGTACATCGTTACACATAGTTTCACATCTTCTACATAATATACATTTATCGTAGTCTTTTACTAGAGAGTAAGAAGAAGTATCCATAGGAGCAGATGATTGTTCACCTTTGAATCTTATATCTCTTATACCCATATCAGCAGCTAAATCTTGTAATTCACATTTACCATTTTTACCACAAGTGAAGCAATCTTGTGGATGGTCTGATAGTAATAATTCAACTACGTTTTTTCTATATCTTAAAGCTTCTGGAGTGTTAGTGTTAACTACCATTCCTTCTTTAACCATAGTACCACAAGCTGGTACTAATTTTCTTCCTGCACTTACCATACAAACACGGCAAGATGCACATTCATTAACAAAGCCAATTTCATCTATTTTCATACGGCATAAGCTAGGTATTTTGACTCCTACTTGTTTTGCGGCATCTATTATTTTAGTACCATCTGGAACAGATACAGCTTTGCCATTTATAGTTAAGTTAACTAAATTCATTAGTAAATCCCTCCTCAATAATATTAAAAGAAATTATTGTTTTAAAACTTGAATAGTAATGTACTATTGTTTGATTATTGCATGTTTCTTACATTTTTCTATACAAGTACCACATTTCAAGCACTTAGTAGTATCGATAACATGTTTTTCTTTCTTTTCACCAGTGATAGCATCAGCTGGACAGTTTTTCTTACATAATCCACAACCGATACAATCATCAGTGATTACGAAGTTTAATAATGATTGACATTTACCAGCAGGACATTTTTTATTTTTAACGTGAGCTAGATATTCATCATAGAAGCAATCTAATGTACTAAGTACTGGGTTTGGAGCACATTTACCAAGACCACATAAAGAAGTATTCTTTATAGTTAAAGCTAAATCTTTTAAAGTAGCTAAGTCTTCTTCTGTACCTTTACCGTCACATATCTTAGTTAACATTTCAAGTAATCTCTTGTTACCTACACGACATGGAGTACATTTACCACAAGATTCATCAACTGTGAATTCAAGGAAGAATTTAGATATATCAACCATACAGTCAGTTTCATCAAGAACAAGCATACCACCAGAACCCATCATAGATCCTATAGAACTTAATGATTTGAAGTCTATTGGAGTATCTAGGTCTCTAGAAGATATACATCCACCAGATGGACCACCTGTTTGAACAGCTTTGAATTCTTTTCCACCAGGGATTCCTCCACCTATTTCATAAACTATTTCTCTTAGAGTAGTTCCCATAGGTACTTCAACTAAACCAGTGTTGTTAACTTTTCCACCTAATGCGAAAACTTTAGTACCTTTTGAATCTTCAGTACCATAAGATGCGAACCAATCAGCACCTTTGTTTATTATTGCTGGAACATTACCGAATGTTTCAACGTTGTTAACTGAAGTAGGAGCTTGCCATAAACCATGTTTAGAAGAAGAGAAAGTCTTCATTCTTGGTTCACCACGTTTACCTTCTATAGAGTTTATAAGGGCAGTACCTTCACCACAAACGAATGCACCAGCACCATATTTTAATTCTATATGGAAGTTGAATCCAGTTCCTAATATATTATCACCTAAAACTCCAGCTTCTTCAGCTTGAGCTATAGCTATTTTTAATCTTTCTATTGCAAGAGGATATTCAGCTCTTATGTAGATATATCCTTGAGATGCACCAACAGCATAACCAGCTATTGCCATAGCTTCAAGAACACTATTTGGGTCACCTTCTAGAAGTGATCTATCCATGAATGCACCTGGGTCACCTTCATCAGCATTACATACGATAAATTTCTTACCATTTACAGCTGGGTTCTTAGAAGCAGATTCCCACTTAACACCAGTTGGGAAACCAGCACCACCACGACCTCTAAGTCCTGATTTTTTCATTTCGTCTATTACTTCTTGAGGAGTCATTTCTTCTAGACATTTAGCAAGTGCTAAGTATCCATCATTAGCAATATATTCAGTTATATCTTCTGGGTTTATATGTCCACAGTTTCTTAAAGCGATACGTAATTGTTTTTTGTAGAATGCCATATCTTCATGTTTTTGAACTTTTTGATGATTTAGAGCAGGTTCTTCGAATAATAATCTTTCTACAACTTGGTTATTAGCGATATGGCTTTGAACTATTTCAGCAGCATCTTCTGGTTTAACATGTACATAAAATACGTTATCAGGATAAACTTTAACTATTGGACCCATAGCACAGAACCCAAAGCATCCTGTTAAATGAACCATAGCATGGTCTGATAAACCAGATTTTTCAATTTCTGCTTTTAAATTTTCTATTATGTGTAAACTGTCTGAAGATGTACATCCAGTACCGCCACAGACTAAGATATCTCTTTTAGCAGGTATAGCATCTGTATGATTTTCTCTTAAATCAAGAACAGGTTTGTATTCTTTAACAGCAGCTTTTAACTCAGCTATTGAATTTAATTTTTTCATCAATATTTCCCCCCTAACAGCTTAATTCTAAATTTCTATATTTGTCTAATATTTTTGAAACATCATCTGGAGTTGATTGACCATAAACTTTTCCATTTACAACTACAACAGGAGCTAGACCACAAGCACCAACACATCTTAAACCTTCAAGTGTAAATTTAAGGTCTTCAGTAGTTTCTCCAGCTTTGATTCCTAATTGTTTTTCGAATTCAGCCATTACTTTATCTGAGCCTTTAACGAAGCAAACTGTACCTAGACAGACACTAATCTTATATTCTCCAATTGGATTAGTAGAGAAGTAAGAATAGAAACTTACAACGCCATATACTTTAGCAGGAGAAACTCCTAATTTATCAGCTATATGAAGTTGAACTTCTTTTGGAAGATAACCGAAGATCCCTTGAGCTTCTTTAAGTACAAATATTAAAGCACTTTCATCAGCTACTTCTAATGAATCAATAAGATTATCTAATTCATCAAATAATTTTTGGTTTTGTGAAACAAAATCGCACATACAAATCCCCCTTTTCGTTTTAAGTTACTTCGTAAATTAGAATAATTAACTAACGATAAAAAAAGAAAATCTTATTAAGAAACCTTAAATAAGGTAGATTTTCTTAAAGAATAGCACACTATTTATTTTATTTAGTGCTAAAAATACATTAACGGAAATTATACTTATATATAGTCTATATAATGGTGAATAGTAATAAATTCCTATGTATAAACGAATAATAAAATCAAAAAAATAATTTTTATAAAAACAATCCGATTAATTAATTTATATCAGGCTAGAATATATTGAATTTTCTGAATGAAAAATAAAATATAATATGATATAAATATTTAACTAAATTTGGACAGTATTTATAATCTATAATAATTATAGTATATAATTGG
>CAMEPL010000071.1 GCA_945931665.1 uncultured Clostridium sp.
TTTATATCGTCTTTTAGTTTTATCATAACCCCTGCTGTTAGTTCGTTAAATTCTATATCCATATTCCCTCCAAGTTAATTTATTTTAATATATTAAACTAGAATATTTTATAATCATTTTTGATATCGTTATATATTTGAACTAATTCTTTATCAAATAATTCTCTTTTTAATCCAACAGATACTTTACGGACTTCTTCCAATATTTGATTAGCTTCTTCATTTGTAAGCTCTATAGAATATTCTTTAAATTTATTTATTATTGCGGCTTTTCCTGAGTGTTTACCTATTACTATTTGTCTTTGAAGTCCAACTTCAGCAGGATCAAAAGCTTCATAGTTTTTAGGATCTTTAAGTGCGCCATCTGCATGTATTCCAGATTCATGTCTAAACATATTAGTCCCTACAATGGCCTTCCATGGAGGTAGACGTCTACCTGATGCTTGTGATACATATTTACATATTTCAACGAATTTAGTTGTATCTACATCAGTTTCATATCCATACACGAATTTAAGAGCCATTAATACTTCTTCAAGCGCTGCATTTCCAGCTCTTTCACCTAAACCATTTACTGTACATCCTATATAATTTGCACCGCCTATAACACCTGCTATAGCATTTGCAGTAGCCATACCAAAATCGTTATGAGTATGCATTTCAATATCAAAGTTAGTAGCTTTGTGTAATTTTTCTATTTTTTCTCTAGTTGTAAAAGGTTCCATAACTCCAACTGTATCACAAAATCTAAATCTATTTGCTCCTGCTTGTTTTGCAACATTTATAAATTCAATTAAAAAGTCTGTATCTGCTCTAGAAGCATCTTCACCATTTACAGATATATATAATCCATTTTTATGAGCAAAAGAAACTGCATTAAACATATTTTCTAAAACCCATTCTCTTGATTTTTTTAGTTTATGTTGAATGTGTATATCTGATACCGATAAAGAAATTGCAACTGCATCGACGCCACAGTCTATAGATTGTTCTATATCAGAAATAACAGCTCTGTTCCACGCCATTATACTCGCCTTTAAATCCCTTTTACATATTGCTTTTATTGTATTTTTTTCATCCCCACCCATAGTAGGTATACCTACTTCTAGTTGATCTATACCTATATCGCTTAAAGCTTGGGCTATTGCTATTTTTTCATGATTTGCAAATGCTACGCCCGCTGTTTGTTCCCCATCTCTTAAAGTTGTATCAACTATTTTTATTTCTTTATTTTTAACCTTATCTTTAACACACATTTTCTCGTCCCCCTAAATATATTCTTTATTTAAAAATTAAAACTGTATACAAAATAAATAGACTTTTGAAAATGAATTAATTTTTTTAAAAATTTCATTCATATTTCAATATTTAATCTTTTTTAAATTTTAAATTATGTTTTTAAGTCTTTATATATCTTATTATATACCCATTTATTGGAAATTGCATTATAATTTTACTCTTTTTTAAAACTTATTAATTATGAAAGTTTTTTTATATAAATTGCAATTTTCACTATATAAATTTTATTATATTTTACTTTTTCTATATTTTTTTAGTAAGGAAGAAAACTTTTTACACTTAATATAAAAATGTTTTTTTGATTTTTTATTTAAAAAGGCTTATATTAATAATATACTCATTAATATAAGCCTTCTTATTTATTATTTATGATTAACTGATATATCTACATCTGCTAAAGTTGCAACCATAATTGCTTTTATTGTATGCATTCTATTTTCTGCTTCGTCAAATACTCTTGAATATTTAGATCTAAATACTTCATCAGTAACTTCTAACTCAGCTAAATTGTATTTTTCATAGATTTCTTTTCCAACTACAGTTTCTAAATCGTGGAATGATGGAAGACAGTGTAAGAATATTACATTTTCATTTTTAGTTTTCTTTATCATATCCATATTTACTTGATAATCTTTTAATAAATTTATTCTTTGTTCATATTGATCTTCTTCACCCATTGAAACCCAGACATCGGTATATATAACATCTGCATCTTCTACATCATTTATATCTTCTGTTAAGTGTATGCTACCTTTAGTCACTTTAGCTACTTCTTGCATTTCTTTTACCAATTCTTCATTTGGCCATAATTCTTTTGGTGCAAGTGATACAAATTTCATACCCATTTTTACACACCCTATCATAAGTGAATTGCCCATATTATTTCTAGCATCTCCAACATAGACAAATTTTATCTTATCAAATGGTTTGTCTACATGTTCTGAAACTGTCAATAAATCTGCTAGTATTTGAGTTGGATGATATTCGTCAGTTAGTCCATTCCAAACAGGTACTCCTGAATATTTAGATAAATATTCAACAGTTTCTTGTTTATAGCCTCTAAATTCAATCCCATCAAAAAATCTTCCTAATACTTTCGCTGTATCTTCCATAGATTCCTTTTTGCCCATATGACAATCATTTGGTCCTAAATAAGTTACATGTGCCCCTTCATCATGAGCTGCTACTTCAAACGAGCATCTCGTTCTTGTAGATGCTTTTTCAAATATTAAAGCTATATTTTTACCTTCTAATAAATCACCTTTTATACCTATTTTCTTTTTAGTTTTTAAATAGCTTGCAAGTGATAAAAAGTATTTAATTTCTTCCTTTGAAAAATCTTTTAATGTTAAGAAACTCTTCCCCTTTAATTCTATTTTTTGTGCCATAACATTCTCTCCTTTATCTCTTTATATTATTTATTATTAAAAAAGCCTCTTAGTTAAAAAACTAAGAGGCGACATCGCGCGGTACCACTCTTATTGATAAAATATCAATATCCACTCTAACCTTTAAGGCAGGTATACCTACTATCATACTAAAAATTTCAGATAGTCTTCTCAAAAGCTCTTTTCACCCTAAACTTAATTATCAGGCTTCCACCATCCCCAACTCTCTATAAATAAATTTAAAGCTACTCTTCTTTTTCGCTGAATTTAAAATCTTTTTATTAATAAAATAATAGTTAATTTGGTATATATTGTCAATTGTTATTTTGCAATTTTTTATCTTTTAAAGCTAAAAAATGTCGCAACTTGATATTTTAATCAATCAATTGCGACATTTAGCTATCTTAAATTATTTATTTTCTATTCATACACTACATATTGTTCCCAAATTTGCTCTAAATCGTGGAAATATTTTTTAATATCGTCAGTTTCTTTCATTGCAACAGATATTATAAGTGCATTAGCTACACTCATAGGAGCAACTAAAGAATCCACAAATGATGCCATATTACTTTTTGCAAGTAATATATTATCTGATAGTGATGCTATTGGAGCAAAAGCACTATCTGTTATAGATACTATGTACGCGCCTTTACTTTTAGCATATTTTGCAACTTGATGAGATTGTTTTGAATATCTTGGAAAACTAAATACTATAAGTATATCATCTTCATTCATTCTTACTATTTGTTGATAAGGATCTCCCATATCTATTCTAATTAATTGGACATTATCTAAAATCACATTTAAATAAAATGCTAAATACTGCGCTACCGTAAATGAGCTTCTAATACCTAATATATAGATTTTTCTTGATTTTAAGATTTTGTTAGATGCTTCTTCAAATGCCTTTTCATCTATGTCTTCTGATGTAGCTTTTATATTATCTATATCGCTTTTTAAGACTTTGCTAAGAATTGTTGAATCATCTGAATAGTCTTCATTTGCCATTTCTACCCTTTGAACAGTAGTCAATTTATTTTTTATTAGTTCTTGTAGCCCTTCTTGCAATTTAGGATATCCAGCATAACCTAGTGCATTTGCAAATCTAACTACTGTAGATTCACTTACACCTACAGTCTCGCCTAATTTACTTGCTGTCATAAATGCAACTTTATCGTAATTATTTATTATATACTGTGCTATTAACTTTTGGCCTTTACTAAGCCTTGGATATTGTGCTTGTATTATATTTATTAGTTGTTTATTGTCATTTTGTAACTTTTTCTCATCCATATATTTCCCTCTTTCCTATTAAATAGCTACAAACTTTTAATTTATTATATCACTATTCTATATTTATTTATCTATATTCTTTAATTTATATATATTTATCCTTTTTTCTCTATTAATAAAAGTTCTGGCGGATTATTTATTTGGTTTATAAATCTAGTACATAATACGTTGAAGTAATTTTGGTCTATATTTTGTGTAAATTCATAGACTGCATTTTTCTCTTCCATACCACCTTCGTGTCCACTATAAATAGCTATACTCATAACACCATTTGGTTTAAGTAGTTCTAATCCTTTTTTTATAGCTTCTAAAGTTGTGTCTGATTTTGTTATTATTTGATGTTTAGCTCTTGGAAGATATCCTAAATTAAATACTATGCAAGAAACTTCTTCTTGTACATATTTGTCCATATTTTGGTGACCATCTAATATAAGCTCTACATTTTCTAATTCTTCTCTAGCTACTTTTTTTGATGTAGATTTTAATGCCTCTTCTTGTACATCAAAAGCATATACCTTACCTTTAGGTCCTACTTTTTTTGCAAGATAGACAGTATCGTATCCATTACCCATAGTAGCATCAACTACTATATCTCCTTCATTTATTATATTTTCTAAGTAAATCTTGTTTACTTCAGTTACTTTATTTATATATTTAGCTCTTAACATATACTACCTCTTCTTTAAATACTTTTTAAATATTTAACTTCATCTTCTGTTAAATGTCTGTATTTTCCTATTTCACATTCACCTATTCTTATTTTACCCATTGCAGTTCTTTTAAGTCTAAGTACAGGATGATTTATCGCTTTGCACATCTTTCTAACTTGACGGTTTTTACCTTCGTGTATTTTTATTTCTAAAAGAGATACATCGCTTTTTTCATCATATCTTATAACTTTTAGTTTGGCTGGCGCTGTAACATAGTCTTCGATTTTTAATCCACTTTTAAACATTTTTATTTCATCAGGAGTTAATTTCCCTTTAACTCTAGCTACGTAAGTTTTATCTACTTCATGTTTTGGGTGAGTAAGTTTATAAGTTAAATCACCATCGTTAGTTAAAAGTAATAATCCGCTAGTTTCATAATCTAATCTACCTATTGGGTAGACTCTCTCCTTAATATCTGTAACTAAATCTAATACACTTTCTCTGTCAAATTGATCTTTTACAGTAGTTATATATCCTTCTGGTTTATTTAAAAGTATATATACAAGTTTATTTTCTTCTTTTATAATTTTATCATCTACTTTTACTATATCATTTTCTTCATCTACTTGATAAGAAAGCTCTGTCACTACATTGTCATTTACTTTTATTCTGCCTGCTAATATTAATTCTTCGGCTTTTCTTCTTGATGCAACTCCACAAAGTGCAATATATTTATTGATTCTCATTTTTTCTCCTTTAATCTATTTAAACTTAGTTCATTTTCAGTTCATATCATATTTTAGCAAACTTATTGTAATATAAGTTTGATTAATTAACAAGATGAAATGAAAAAAAAGTTGCTTAATAAAGCAACTTTTGATTCATTTGTTTGATTTATAAGTTTTTAAAATTTAAATATTTCACCTAATTTATTTTTTATAGTATCAATTATATTTGTATCTTCTGATTCTTCTTGTTCGTTTTCATCATTGTCATCATCAGGTTTTTGATTCTTTTCTTGATTTTTTTGCCAAATATAGAATTCTTCTTCTGATTTTTCTACGCCCTTTTTAGCTGCTTCTTTTGCATTTTCTTTTCTTATATTAGCTGCTTCTTGAAATTCACTTTGTGATTTTTCTAATTCATTTTTTAAACTAGCAGACTCAACTTTTATCTTTTGAGAACCATTATTTAAATTTACTATTGATTCAAGACATTGAATTCCCTTATTATAAAGCCCCTTGTCTTTGTAATATTCTGCTTCAGGCATTTTTATAGCTTGCATATACATAGCTCTTGCGCTTTCATTTTTAGAATCTTGTTCAAGTACTTCAGATAAATACTTTTGGGCCTTGTCATATTCATGATTTTCAAGTGCAGTTTGTCCATTTTTAAATGCAGATGACTCGCTATTATTACATCCTACAGAAAAAATCATTATGACAATTAATATAATTAAATATTTTTTATTCATAGTTATACCTCCACAAACGCCAGAAAACTCAATTAAACTTTCTAAGTGTATAGATTAATTATATAACTACAAAATACAAAATATCAAACGTCATAATTGTAACTTTGATTATCATAATTGTAACTATTTTATACTTCTAATGCCAACAAATCTTCATAACTTTGTCTTTTGCATGATAACTTGTCTTTGCCATCTTTTACAAAAACAACAGGATTTTTTGGTATTTTATTGTAGTTTGAAGCCATAGAGTATCCATAAGCCCCTGTATTTGTAGTTATAAGAATATCTCCACTTTCTATATCACCTACTTCTGTATCTGATATTAGAATATCCCCACTTTCACAGCATTTTCCAGCTATAGTTACTTTATGATTATTCCCAATTTTATTTATTTTATTCACTATTGCGCATTCATATCCTGCTTGATATAAAGATGGTCTTATATTATCAGTCATACCTCCATCAACACTTACATAAGTCCTTACGTTTTTAATTTCTTTTATAGAACCTATAGTATATATTGTGCTTCCTGCATTTGCTACAAGAGATCTACCTGGCTCGATTAAAAGTTTAGGCATTTTTATATTTAATTCTTCACAAACCTCATCTGCTTTATTTATTATAGCTTCACAAAACTCAGTTATTGTTTTAGGTTTGTCACCTTTGGTATAGTAAACACCTATTCCTCCACCTAAGTCTACTTCTGTAAGGTTTATATCGTTGTTATTTTCATTTATTTCTTTTACTAATTTAAGCATTATCTCTACTTCATCTAAAAATGGTTTAATTTCAAAAATTTGTGAACCTATATGGGCGTGTAAGCCAACTAGCTCTATATTTTTGTATTGTTTTACTTTTTCTACTGCTTCATAAAAATCTCCATTTATAAGTGCAAATCCAAATTTAGAATCTATTTGTCCCGTTCTTATGTATTTATGAGTATGTGCATCTATACCTGGAGTTATTCTAAAGTAAATCTTTTGAGTTTTGTTGTTTTCTACGCAGAATTTTTCAATTAAATCAAGTTCATAGAAGTTATCTACTACAAATCGTCCAACACCTAATTCTATACCTAACTTTACTTCATCGATAGTTTTGTTATTTCCATGAAATAATATATTCTCCATAGGCATACCAGCCTTATATGCCGTATACAGTTCTCCACCTGAAACTACATCTAGGTAAAGACCTTCTTCTTTTATAATGTTACACATATATTTAGTTAAAAATGCCTTACCCGCGTAAGCTACTTTATTTCCATTTTCTTTTACTTTAAAAGATTTAATATATTCTCTACAGTTATTCCTTATTAATTCTTCATCAAATACATAAAGTGGAGTTTGATATTTTTTTACAAGGTCAAGTGTGTTCACTCCACCGATATAAAGTACATTATCTTTTATTTCCATAGTTCCTTGAAGTCTCATGTTTATCCTCCCAAATAGACTTTTTTTATATAAAATTAACTAATATTTTTTATTATTTATACATTAAACTCTTTTGCTATTTCGCTTATAGCGATATCTGTATCTTCAGAGCTTATAGCACAAGTTATTCTTATTTCTGATGTTGTTATTAATTTTACTTTTATTCCGTTTTTTCTTAATATACTGAATACTTTAGATGCAACACCGCTAGTATGCTTCATTCCTAAGCCGACTAAAGATAATTTTGTTATATTTTCATCGATTATAACTTCATCTTGTGGTGCATAAGTTGATACTATTTCTTTTGCAATAGCTAAATCTTCTTTTGGTATTGTAAATGAAACAGTTATTTTTGAATTCATTGGAGCAGTTTGACTTATCATATCCATACTTATATTTTTGTTTGCTATATTTTCAAATAAATCTACTACTTTTTCTTCATCTATATCTAGAGTTATTGCAACATCATCATCACTTGTTGCAAGACCTGTTATTACTTTATCTTCTAATCTCATGTTTTTTATCCCCCTTATATATGTTCCTTTTATATCACTACATGATAAACCTACGTATAATTCTATTTGATATTTTTGAGCAAGCTCTATACTTCTTGAGTGCATAACTTGTGCACCTAAGCTAGCAAGCTCTAACATCTCTTCATATTCAATTTCTTCTAATTTTTTAGCTTCTTTAAATTTTCTTGGGTCAGTAAAATAAATTCCATCTACATCTGTATATATTTCACATTTACCGTTTAATTTTACAGCAAGTGCAACTGCAGATGTATCAGAGCCACCCCTACCTAATGTAGTTATGTCTCCTCTTTCGTCTAATCCCTGAAATCCTGTAACTATTACTATTTTATCTTCTTCTAAAGACTCTTTTATCTTACTTACATTTATATCATCAATTAAAGATTTTCCATGAGTTCCACTTGTGTGAATTTCTAATTGATAAGCATTGTAACTTACTGCATCACATCCCATAGATTTTAAACTCATAGCTAAAAGAGATGCAGATATCATCTCTCCAGTAGACATAAGAACGTCTAACTCTCTTTTATCTGGATTTTTAGTTATGTCTTTTGCAAGGCTTATATAATCATCTGTAGTATCTCCCATAGCAGAAACCACGACTACTATTTTAGAATCTGTTTTTTTTCTTTCAATCAATCTCTTTGCAATATTTGTTATTTTTTCAGTTGTTGCTACTGAACTTCCACCGTATTTTTGTACTATTATATCACCCATTATTTAATCCCCCTTAATCTTTTTGGGTATGAAAAACGCCCAAAGGAATACTTTGGACGTTTAAGAAACAAAGTAAACCTTGTAGCTCATCACAGATATGTGACAGACTCATACATATTATGCATAAGTCCAGCAGCAGACTTCGCCAAGTCTACAACTTCGGCTCTAAAATCCTTTCTTTATAAATCAACACTCGCCAGCTACTTATAAATACTTTTATTTTAAAGCACCTCTACCCTAGGCTTAAAAATCAAATTATTAATATAATTTAATCATATTATCTAATATTTTGCAACCATTATTTTGGCATTTTTTAGTTTATTATGCACAATTAATCGAATTTTTCTATATATTATAAATATTTAAACAAGGAATGTAAAGATGTATCTACAAAAAAAACATTTTTGGGTTTATCTTCTGAAAAGTTATATTCATTTGAGCTACTTGTAACAACTATTATATTTGGAACCATAAAAAATGGAATAGTTGTTTTTGATAAGTCAAATTTCAAAGTATTATATTTTGAAAGATCAATCTCATCATTTAAAAGTATATCAAATAAAACCTGTTTTCGTCTGTAAAAATTATCTATATATTCAATATATAGATGATAATTATTATCTCCAATTTTTATATTTCTATAAAATCTGACTATTTCAAACTTAGCTAGTTTTAATTTAACTGCTATATCAGAACCTATTAATGCTTTTACCAAATCCTCTCCTTCATAGTATTCACAACTTCCATTAATATAATATAAATAAGAATTTTCCTTATACCCCCTATAGTTGATATTGCATGGAAATTTAACTAAAATATAATCATTGCACATTCTTCTAAGTGTTTTTCTAAGTGTTTTCTTTTTAGAGTCTCTCTTGTAATTGTATAATTTGTTAAATTGAGTTTCAGTTAAACATCTCAGCCTACTAACTATAAAGAGTATTTCTTTTTCAAGTACATTCATACAAACCTCTCCATAAGATGATATATTGTTGTTTAATATATTATATTAATAATGGGAAAAAACTCTACTATTTTAAAGAGCCTAACTATATTATATTTATAATATTATAAATATATGCTTAGAATTCACTTTCTTTATGGCATAGGCAATAAAAAAAGCGCACTCATAAGTTGAGTACGCTTTTAGGTTTAATTTTATTTAATTAATTGTTAGAAGAATCCTCTTGTTCTGTTTTATTTTCTTTTTCATCTTTATTATTTGATGTAGAATTATCTTTTTTATCTTTATCCTCGTCTTTATTAGATGATTTATTTAAAATGCTGTTGTTTATAAATTTTGTTATATTAATTGTAGTAGCATCTGTTTTTGTATAAGTTATAGTTACATTATCACCTATATTTGTAATAGGAAGTTCGTTAGATATCTTTGAAGTTCCTTTAAATATAAATTTATTATTGTCTTTTAAAGTAAAGTAATAAGTAGTTGATCCGCCTTGAACATCGGCGCTTATTCTTTCTATAGTATCAGTAAGCTCTACATTATCTACATCAGTCTCAAACTTTAAGTCATCTCCATCAGCTTCTAATGCATCTTTATAAGCTGCTAAAGCTTCTTTTTTGTTGTCTCCAACACCTAATACGCTATAGTCTTCTACTGATATAAATGCAACACTCTTAACAAGTCCTGCCTTGTCTTTTAAGGCACATACATATGTAGGCGTTCCGTAGATATTGTACATAACAGGGAAGGTTGCATCATAATTCTTTTCTTGTACTTTACCTTCTGCCGATGTCATGGCTGCAGTTTCTGTGGCACCTGTCTGCATATAAAGTTTTGCTTCTTTTGTTCTAGAGTCGACTAACATAAATCCTACTGTAGATTCATCTCCTCCTGAAGAAGTTATACCTGTATACCAATAAGATTTTCCGTCGTTACCATAAACTAAAGATGCACCTTCTGTAGGAACTAATACACCTTCTTCTGAGAATATTGAGTTTATAAATCCTTTTACATATAATCCCCAGTCTTTTATTTGGTTTATTACAAGAGATTCTGGTTGGATTCTATCTACCCATTTTGGAGTATTGTCTATATCGTATACGTTTAAGTCACCTGTCTGTGCATCTAATATAGCTACTCCTACTGCATCAGAACCTGAGAAACCTACTTTGTGGTCGTATAATGTTACAACCCAGTATGGTCTACCATTGTCGTCTACTTCAAGTGTAAACTCTGTCATACCGTAGTTAACAACACCTTTTATATATAAATATCTGTGTAGGTCTTGTAAGAAGTATGCTTCTGGCTGATATTTTATTTTTATTGGTTTGCCGTCTAGTGATTGAACTAATCTAACATCTTGAGGATCTGTAGCTGAAACCATTACATATCCATCAGTCCCGTCTAAATTAGTAATCCATTTTATTATATCTCTATGTACTAAAGGAGCTATCCAGTAAAGTTCTCCATTTACACTTTGAATGTGGAAAGTTCCAAGTTGTGAAACACTACCTATAGCTGGTATTTCACCTATTTTCTTTTCACCAAGTTTCATAGCCATATCTTCATCAACGATACGTATGTCGTTTATATTTACAGGACTTACATCTTCTGTAAATTCACTTTCAGACACTTCACCTATTAGATTTCTATATGCACTTGCATGTAGTATAGGTGTAGTTATGAAAAATGGAACAACTACAACTAAAACTAATAGAATTAAAGCTATTATAAAGTTGTTTTTTGCAAGTTTTGAAGTACTAGAACTTCTGTCAAACATCATATCAATTATGCCGGCTAATACAAAGAATAATATTAATGTTGTAAAGCCTGAAGTAAAATCAAGTCGAAGTACTGGTAACTTGATAAATGCATATATTAAAACTATGATAAATGCAATTCCATAAGATTTTAAATATTTTTTCATTCTTCCTCCTCGTAAATAATTTTTACTTTTTTTTAATTTATGATATACTAGACAGGCAATATATCAGAATAACTTTCTAATATTAGACAATTATATAATATAATTATATATTATTAAACACAAATTTCATTTTATATTTATATAATTATACTTAAGTATCGGAAAACCTGTTTTTTACTGTATTAATTATTTTTTCCATTAATATATATTTTTAAACGGTTTTTCACAATAATTAATATTTTATAATTATAAATATTAATTTTGAAATTTATTTAATTCTTTATTTTACTTAATTTAATTAATTATACTTTATTTTTTTTCAATATTGAATTAAAATTAATAATATGAATTATAATAAATTTATACATATTAAATTAAAAATAGAAAAAATGTGAGGTAATTATTATGTCAAGCGAAAATAATCGTACTAACTTTATAAAAAACATAATTAAAGATGACTTAGCATCTGGGAAGCATAAATCTATAATAACTCGTTTCCCACCAGAGCCAAATGGTTATTTACATATAGGTCACGCTAAATCAATATGCTTAAATTTCGGATTAGCAGAAGAATTTCACGGAAAAGTAAATATGAGATTTGACGATACTAATCCACTAAAAGAAGATGAAGAATACGTAAACTCAATTAAAGAAGACGTTAAATGGTTAGGATTTAATTGGGATAATCTATTATTTGCTTCTGACTATTTCGATGAAATGTACAATAGAGCTGTTCTTTTAATCAAAAAAGGTAAAGCTTATGTATGTGATTTATCTCAAGAAGAAATAAGAGAAACTCGTGGTACTTTAACTGAACCAGGTAAAGAAAGTCCATACAGAAATAGATCAATAGAAGAAAACTTAGATTTATTTGAAAGAATGAAAAA
>CAMEPL010000072.1 GCA_945931665.1 uncultured Clostridium sp.
CTAGCCTGAGGGTTTATGTGGTTTTTAAATATGTAAAAAATACCGACTGCAAAAGCTATGTCAGTTGAAATTGGGATACAAAATCCATTTATATAATCTGTATTGTGGTTAAATAGTATAAATATTATTGCAGGTACTATTACGCCTCCAATTGAGCCAATTACCGGAAAAGATGCCTTCTTTATAGAAGATAAATTTCCAAATAAGATATTCTCTTTGATTTCAAGACCTACATTTAAAAAGAAGAAAAACATCAAAAAGTCGTTTATAAATTCATTTAAAGGAAATTTAAAAAAATGATTATCAAAAATAATCTTATTATAAACACCTTCAAAAGAACTGTTAGCAATGCTGAGGGCGCTTATGGTACAAATTAAAAGTAATACGCTGCTAAATGCTTCTGACTTCATACTTCTTTTATAACGTTCTAAATTTTTCATAAATAACACCTTCTTATAAGATATCTATTCAAATTTATGATAAAGTGTAGTATTATATGACAAGAATATTGTGAATAAAATCATAAAAATTGGAAATAAATAACTAAGTATTTAAATATTGAGTTATTATCTTTTTTGTAATATAATTCATATACGTAATATTTAAATAATATAAGATTATTAATGAAATGTATTCATTTAAGACTATATATGAAGGAGGAGATTTTTTGACAACTAATAGAATAGTAAAGACAGCGATAGTTGCATCAATTTATGCAGCTTTAACAGTTGGATTAAATCCAATTAGTTATGGAGCAGTTCAATTTAGATTATCAGAAGTGCTTGTTCTTTTAGCATTTGTAAATGCTGATTATATCGTCGGTTTAACAATAGGATGTTTAATAGCAAACTTATTAGGACCTTATGGTCTTGCTGATATAATATGTGGTACTTTTGCAACATTTGTAAGTGCTTATTTAATCTACATTACGCCTAAGTTTATAAAAAGCAAATATGCTATTTGGGTAGCATCTTTATGGCCAGTACTTATTAATGCACTTATAATAGGACTTATGTTAAATGTATTCTTTAAATTACCACTTATACTTAGTATGCTACAAGTTGGAATAGGTGAATTTGGAGTTGTAACTATTATTGGTGTTCCTTTATTTAAAATTATAAGTTCTAAATACCCATCTATTTTTAATATAAAGGAGGCTTAATGATATGGAAGAAAAATACACAAAAGTAATTTCAGTAGGTGACGAAGCAATAAATTATCTAGAAAATATAAAACAAGATTTAGAAAACAATACGAGCTTTGAAAATATAAAAGTAAGTAAAGATGTAGACAAAGAATTCGTAAGAGGTTTACTAGATGGAATAGAAGTTTTATATATGTTATACGATAGTTCAGATAAAGATATAGCTAATATAACTAAAGCGATATCTTTTATGGCTAAAGAAAGAAAAGTATTATGTATAGGTCTTGATATATGCCTAAAAGAAAACAAAGAAGATTTAGGTGTTGATAAAGAATTTAAACTAAACAAATACAACTTAAATACTACTATAGACATGATAAACATTATATGTGAAGCTATGCATGAAGATACTTTAATCTATGTAGATTTAAGTGACTTAAAAGAATTATTCCAAGGTGAAGGGGCAGTTGCTTATTCAGTTGAAGAAATTGAACTTAATCAAAACCCTGCTGACCTTGCAAAAATGCTAGAAGAAGACTTCTACAAAAGTGAAGGTGAACTTACATCTAAAAAAGGTCTTTTACTAGCAGAAAGTAGTCAAGCAGCTGGAAATGATACTTTAATTTACTTACATCAAGTAATAAATGCTCTACAAGATTTAAATGAGTCAAATATAGACGTAGTATTTTCATATAACGAAAAACAAAAAGACACAAAAACTATGAAAATTGCTTATTTAAGAAACTAATAATTAGATAATTATTTAAAATATAAATCCCGCACCAAAAAAATATTATGGTGTGGGATTTTTCCATGAAGATATTATTGACTTATAAATAGTTTTATTATAATATTAATTTTATTGTGTTAAATTTAAATATATATTAAAGAGAGGAAATAAACTAAATGTTACAAGTAACTAATGTAGGACTTAGATTTGGAGATAAAGAATTATATAAAGACGTAAATTTAAAGTTTACTAAAGGAAATTGTTATGGAATAATAGGTGCTAATGGTGCAGGAAAAACTACTTTCCTTAAAATATTAGCTGGAGATATAGAACCAAACACAGGAAGCGTAAGCATAACTGAAAAAGAAAGAATGTCAGTTCTTAGACAGGACCACTTCAAATACGATGAAGATACTGTTTTAGACGTTGTTATGATGGGTCATGCTAGATTATATGAAATAATGAAAGAAAAAGACGCATTATACATGAAAGAAGACTTCACAGAAGAAGATGGTATAAAAGCTGCAGAACTTGAAGGAGAGTTCGCTGAACTTGACGGATGGGATGCTGAAACTAATGCAGAAAAAATATTAATGGGTCTTGGAATAGAAAAAGACTTACACTACAAACAAATGAAAGAATTAGAAGGTGGAGAAAAAGTTAAAGTATTACTTGCTCAAGCATTATTCGGTAAGCCAGAAATACTACTTCTTGACGAGCCTACTAACCACTTAGATTTTAAATCAATAGAATGGTTAAACAACTTCATAATGGAACTTGAAGATTCTATCGTAATAGTTGTATCACATGATAGACACTTCTTAAACCAAATATGTACTCATATAGTTGACGTTGACTTTGGACAAATCAAAATATACGTAGGTAACTACGATTTCTGGTATGAATCAAGTCAATTAGCGCTACAACTTATGAAAGATCAAAACAAAAAAGCTGAAGAAAAAATAGCTCAATTAAAAGAGTTCATCGCAAGATTCAGCTCAAATGCTTCTAAAGCAAAACAAGCGACTTCAAGAAAGAAACAACTTGAAAAATTAGAAGTAACAGAAATACAACCTTCAAGAAGAAGATATCCATACGTTGGATTTACTCCAGAACGTGAAATAGGAAACGAAGTATTAGAAGTTGAAGGATTAACTAAAACTATAGACGGTGTTAAAGTTTTAGACAACGTAACTTTCAGATTAGATAGAGATGACAAAGTTGCTTTCATGGGAGATGAAATGGCTATAACTGCATTATTCAACATAATAATGGGTGTTGATACTCCAGATAGCGGTACATTCAAATGGGGTGTTACAACTTCTCAAAGTTATCTTCCTAAAAACCACAATGACTTCTTTGACGGTGTAGAATATTCACTAGTTGACTGGTTAAGACAATACTCTGAAGAAAAAAGTGAAAGCTTCATAAGAGGATTCTTAGGTAGAATGCTATTCAGTGGAGAAGAAGCATTAAAAGAAGCTCACGTTTTATCAGGAGGAGAAAAAGTTAGATGTATGTTCTCTAGACTAATGCTTTCTAACGCTAACGTATTAGTTTTAGACGACCCAACTAACCACTTAGACTTAGAGTCTATAACATCAGTAAATAAAGGGTTAGAAAAATTCCCTGGAGTATTATTATTCAGCTCACACGACCACGAGATGATACAAACTCTAGCAAACAGAATAATAGAAATAACTCCAAATGGAATAATGGATAGAAAAACTACTTTAGAAGATTATTTAGAAAATAAAGATATACAAGCTCAATTAAAGAAAATGTACGCTTAATATTGAGTGTAAGTAGATAAAATAAAGAATACCTTTTTTATATTATCAAGCATTGACAAAAGTATGTAAAGAAATTTTCATACTAGAGAATGTGAAATAATTTAAAAGGAGGTATTCTTTTTTAGTAAAAGAAAATATTATTGATAAGAACTTAAATTATAAAAAGGAGATTTTATAAATGGAACTAATAATAAACAAAGTTTATGACTTAGAAAACAACAACACAGTAAAAGCTGATATAGTATTTAATGAAATGACAAAGATGGCTATAGTAAAGGTAAATGGAAAAACTAGAAATATATTAATGGAAATAAAAATTTCACAGTATAACGGACAAAAAGGAGCAGAATTAGTTAAGTTAGTTTGCGATATTATTCAAAAAAAATTAGAAGAATACAATTTAAAATTCTTTTTACATAATGTTTTTGTGGATTACAAAACTTTGCTTTAAATGAAAAATAAATAAAACAATAAGTAAAAGCTCTTTAAGTTAAATTTTCTATCTTAAGGAGCTTTTTTACTAAATTATATTAAATTAAAACAGAATTTTTATATATTTTATCTAAACATAACTTACATTAAATAATCCTTAACACAACCGTAATATTCATAATTATCAAAAGTAGGAATAACAGAATCAAATTTAACATAAATAGCAGAGTTAATAAGTTCAGGATAAGTATCAAATAATACGCTATCACTATATATTACAGCAGCTATAGCCATATCCATATGGGATTTAAATATTTGATATCGTCTAGAGTTTTCTTCAAAATCCCCATCCCCAACATATACATAAAAAAGCAACATAGGTTGCTCATTTTTAGGTGAAATCCATCTTCCTAAAACTTCATCACGCATATCTGTATCTATTGCAGAGTAATTATACACATCACCTATATCTAAAAAGAGCATTCCTGTTTCATCTGAATGTGTGAGAGTGTATTTTCTATTTTCAATTCCCCCATTTTCTGTCGTTGGATAAATAAGTGTAGTTTCAAGTTTGTCTGGAGTAAATTCCATATTATCACCAACCTTTAATTTTTCATTAATTTATTATATAGATTATGTTGTAAATATATTCTAAAAGGTTAGATTTAAGAATTTAGAAAAATTATATATTATGAGTTTAGATAGAGAAAAAAGAGCTAATAAAACTAGCTCTTTTTTCTATTATTAATGTTAAATCCATGTAAAGAAAAGTAGTAAGTTTTGTTAAGAAACTGTAAAAAAATACCCCAGGTGTTAAGGCTAGGTAAAAACTAGTCAGAATATATTGAATTTACTGATAATTGGTATATAATTTAGTTAACAATATAAAATTTAATTAACAAATCTAAGGTCTAATGAACAGTATAAAAGTGATATTGGTATAGGAGGGAAAGATTATGACTGGTATAGCTTGGGGATTTATGATTGTAGCATTTGCAATTATTTTAGTAACTGCATGTTTGGCATTAAAAACAATTGTCAATCATCAATAGAAAACAAATCTAGAATTTTTAAAACTTAATCAAAAACAATTTTTAAATTGATAATTCACTATCCAAACACGCTAAAGTGTTTAAAAAGGTATAAATCTTACAGCCAGGATTTATACCTTTTTTCACTTCTATTATTTTTAAATCACTTATAACTTCATATATGTTACAAAAAAGATAAATTTTATGCCAAAAAAATACAATATTTATAATTAAAACATAGTATAATTATATTAAATAGTAATGCGGAGGTGTAGTTATGAGGAATTTTGATAACTATGAATTTGATGGAAATGAATATATAGAAATATACGATACATATTGTGATGAATGGGCTTTAGATACATATGAGGAAAAGGATTTTGAAGTGGAATATGAAGAGGTTGAGATAGATGATACATATACAGAATAAAAAACTTGCTCTTAAAGATTTTTAAAAAACTACCTCGCATATTCTGTAAATAACTTTGTATATTAATTAAAAATACCCCCTAGTTTATAACGACTTGGGGGATTTTTTTAAGATATTTTTATAAAATTAAAAACTTATATTAGAAAAATATAGAAATTTTACAAAAATGTGTATAAAATAATACTTGTGTAAATTTATAAGGAGGGTTTATGTTAAATATTGCTTTAGTTGGTTTTGGGGAAGTAGGAAAGTCTTTTGTAAAGTTATTACAGATAAAAAAACACTTATTGCCTAAAAATATGAAATTGAAATATATTATAAAATCAAATGGAGGTATTTATGACAAGGATGGGCTAAACATAGATGAAATAGTAAAATACACTAATTCAAATAATAATATAGAAAAACATGCTCTGTGGTCTGATGATATCTCATTTAAAGATATATTAAAAAATAAAGATGTAGATGTTTTAGTAGAGCTTACAAGTACAAATATAGTAAATGGCGAACCGGGATATACTCATATAAAATGTGCATTAGAAAACAAAATAAATGTTGTAACAGGAAATAAAGGACCTATTTTACTTTATTATCACGAACTAAAAAACATAGCAAATAAAAACAATGTATATCTAAAAATTGGATGTACAACAGGGGGAGCACTACCATCAGTAAATGTAGGCACTATAGATTCATTAGGAGCTCAAATAACGGAGATTATAGGGGTTTTAAATGGTACAACAAACTTTATATTAGAAGAGATGATAAAATCTAATATAACTTATAAAGAGGCATTAAAAAGGGCACAGGATTTAAAAATTGCAGAAAAAGATCCATCATTAGATGTTTTGGGGATTGATACTGCAATTAAAATGGCTATTTTGAGCAAAGTCATATGGGATATAGATTTTGAATTTGATAAATTAGATATAAAGGGTATAACAGATGTCAAACTAAATAATTTATTATTAGAAAATTTTTCGGGAAAAAAGACAAAACTAGTTGGGAGAGCTTTTTACTTAAATGGCAATTTTGAGTTTGAAGTAGGACCTGTGGTAATAGATAAAGACCATCCACTGTATTTTGTAGATGGAAAAAACAAAGGGGTATATTATAAAACAGATATTCTAGGTGATATAACCGTAATAGGAGGGGCATCATCACCATTAAATGCAGCAGCTGCAATATTTAGGGATTTACTGTATATAATTTAGAATAGGAGAAGATAAGATGTCACATATAATAGCAAAAAAAGAGTACAAAAATTTAGTAGATAGATTGAACAAATTTCCACAAGGAGCTCCAGAGTCAAAAACGCTATATGAAATACTTAGTGTTTTATTTACAGAAAGAGAAGCATACTTAGTGTCACAACTTCCAATAGGCGCTTTTAGAGTTAAAACAGCAGCTAGAATTTGGACAATGACTTATGACGAAGCGTTAAAAGTACTTGATACATTAGCGTCTAGAGCAATACTTTTAGATATTGAAGACGAAAAAGGCAAAAAATATATACTACCTCCACCGATGGCTGGATTTATTGAGTTTGCGCTTATGAGAACTAGAGGTGATATAGACCAAAAACTATTATCAGAACTTTATTATCAATATTTAAACGTCGAAGAGGACTTTATAAAAGATTTATTTTATTCATCAGAAACAAAGCTAGGAAGAGTTTATGTACAAGAGGAAGTATTGAGCAATGAAAATCAAGTCGATATACTTGATTTTGAAAGAGCTACTCATATAATCGAAACTTCAAAACATATAGCAGTTGGTATGTGCTATTGTAGACACAAAATGCAACATATGGGTATGGCTTGTGATGCACCGATGGACATATGTATGACTTTTGGCAATACTGCAAACTCTTTAATACAAAATAATTATGCAAGACGAGTTGATGCCGTGGAGTGTAAAGAGCTTTTACATCAAGCTTATGAACATAATCTTGTTCAATGTGGTGAAAATGTAAGAGAAGGTGTTACATTTATTTGTAACTGTTGTGGATGTTGTTGTGAAGCATTGCTTGCAGCCAAAAAATTTGGAAATATGCATCCAGTACAGACTACAGCATTTTATCCATCAGTTAATGAAGAATCTTGTGTAAAATGCGGTAAATGTGAAAAAGCATGTCCTATAGATGCTATAAGTTTAACTAAAGATGATAAGGGTAATAAAAAAGTAGAAATAGATTATGATGTATGTTTAGGCTGTGGTGTATGTGCTAGAAATTGTCATAAAGGAAGTATAATTTTAAAACGAAGAAAAGAAAAAATAATAACTCCATCGAGCTCTGTTCATAGGGTAGTTCTTCAAGCTATTGAAAAAGGAACTTTACTTGACCTTATATCAGAGACAGAAGCTTTTAAAAATCATAGAGTTATGGCGTCTATACTTTCTGCAATTTTAAAAATGTCTCCAGTAAAACAGCTTTTAGCAAAAGACCAAGTAAAATCTATATACCTTGATAGATTGCTTAGAGTAAAACAATAAATTCTTGAAATTTAAGATATTATTACTATTCATATAAACTTAATAAAACGATTATAATATTTAAATAAACTATAAAAAGGAGACACTATGAGGAATTATGAAAAAAGTAAAATTTATATATAATCCAAATTCAGGAGACAAAAGAATAAAAAATGAAATAGATAATATAATTCGAATATATCAACAACACAACTATAGTGTAGTTCCATATAGACTAACAAGAACTCGTCCAAATAGCGATGCATTTTGGGACATAGAAGACAACTACGACCATATATTATTATCTGGTGGAGACGGAACGATAGATTTACTTATAAATACAATAAAAAAATTAAATATAGATATTCCAATAGCAATCTTACCTTCAGGCACTGCTAATGACTTTGCAAATGCTATAAAATATCCTCATGATACTAATAAATGTATTGAAAAAATAATTTCATCAAAACCTAAATATGTAGATATAGGGAAAATAAATGATAGATATTTTATAAATGTGGCCAGTGCAGGTATGTTTACAGATGTTTCACAAAAAATAAATCCTGACTTTAAAAATACTATAGGAAAAGTTTCTTATTATATGAAAGGTATTGAAGAAGCTTTAAATATGAGACAATTTAAAATTAAAGTAACTTCAGATGAAATAAATTACGATGGGGACATGTATCTTATGTTAGTTTTTAATGGAAAGACAGCTGGAAATATAAATCTAGCTTATAAAGCTGAGATAGACGACGGATACTTAGATGTAATTATCGTAAAAGGAATGCCTATACCAAAAACATTGAATCTTTTAATAAATGTATTAAAGGGCGAACATCTTGAAGGATATAATGAGAATGAGATTTTATTCTTTAAGACTAAAAAAGTAACTATAGAATGTCAAGATGAACTTGTAACAGATATAGATGGTGAAAAGGGACCAGACTTCCCTCTTACAATAGAATGTATTAGAAATGGAATACAGCTTTTAGGATATGAATAAAAAATTATAATAGGGGCGGTATTATGGGGAATAAAATTGCAATTATATATTTTTCTGGAACTGGAAATACAAAATTTATAGCACAAAATATGGCGAAAAAACTACACCAATGGGATGAAGAAGTAGATTTAATAAATATAGAAAAAGACAAAATAATACCGACTGACTATAAATATCTTATAATCGGGGCACCTGTTTATATTGATAGGTATCCTGAAATTTTAATTAAATTTGCAAAAGCTAATTTGAAAGATTATAAAAGTAAATGCATGTTATTTACAACACAGGCATCTGAAAAAGACAGTACAGCATATCAACATTTTATAAATGAACTACCAAATTTAAATATAACGTATTGTTTATATATTCCTATACCTAATAATGTGTATAATTTCTTCTTTAAAAAGACTACAGAGGAAAAACAAAGTGAAATGATACATAATTCAACTAATATCATAGAAAATGCCTTAGAAGAGTTTTTACAAGGTGAAATAAAACTATATCCTAGAAACAAAATAATGGTATTTATGATTAACTTAGTTTATAAAATAGTATATCCAGGATTTATAAATTTAATAAATAAAAAAATGAATATAGATAAAAATAAATGCATCGACTGTAAACTTTGTGAAAAGTCATGTCCAGTAGGATGCATAAAAATAGATAACAAAGCAGTTTACACTAAAGATTGTCTGTTTTGTCAAAGGTGTATAAATATATGCCCTAAAAACGCATTTTTGTATAAAAATAAAGTACTTTCACAATATAAGCTTAGATTTAAAGAAGTAAAAAATAATAACTAAAATTATATAAATACCTACTTTTAAAAGATAAGTAAAAGCTTATTGTTTAAAAGTAGGTATTTTTTATAGTACATAGGAAATTATATTCATTTAAAAATTGTGAATAGGTATAATTTTTGTATATGTGTTTCAAAAAACGACAATTATACCTACATAAAAAGGATTATTTATAAAAATGTAGAATTTTTTACAATTATAGAAATTCTGTTCAAAAATACTTATTATAAGGAGAATTTATATGAGTGGAAGTATATTTGTGGTAAATGAAAATAATAAAATTTTGGAACTTAAAGAAAGTAAATACGAAAATGAAGATATATTTCAAGAGTTAATAGAAAGATATCCAAACATATTAGCAGGTGATCAAATTTCACCAGATAATCCTCGAAAATGGATTTTTATTTCAAGAGAAATGGGAGTTCCAGATGAAGAGGATGGAAGTAATAGATGGTTTTTGGACCATTTATTTATAGACCAAGATGCTATACCAACTTTTATAGAAGTAAAAAGAAGTAGCGATACTAGAATAAGACGTGAAGTAGTTGCACAAATGTTAGATTATGCAGCAAATGCAACAGAATATTGGTCTGTAGAAACTATTATAGAAAAGTATGAACAACAAAATAAAAATATATGTGACGAGCTTGGAATAGATGAAAATAGTGAAGAATTATTTTGGAGTAATGTAGAAAATAATTTAAAAATAGGAAAAATAAGACTATTATTTGTAGCAGATGAAATTCCAGCATCTTTAAAAAGGATAATAGAATTTTTAAATAACCAAATGATAAATACAGAGGTACTAGGATTAGAAATAAAGCAATTTGTATCAGATGGAAATACCAAAACATTTGTACCAAGAATAGTTGGTCAAACGAGTAATTCCGTAGCGGTTAAAAACAAAGCCTCATGGAGTGAAGAAGGTTTTTTAATGGCAGTAAAAAATGTGGATGAAGAATTAGTAGATGTTTGTAGTAAAATTTTATGTGGATTTAGATCTTTTGGATGTTATATAAATTGGGGCAATGGAAAAGTCACTCCAAGTTTTGTACCTTTATATAAAGGAAAACAAGAAAATAAACTATTTGCAGTATATGCTTATTCAACAGGTATAAAAATGGAGATTTATTTTAAATTTTTTAAGGAACCTTACTTTACTCAAGATAAAAAAATAGAAATAAAATCAAAGATTAATGAAATTTTTAAGACAAATATTAAAGATGAAGATTTAACTAGAAGACCAAGTGTATATATAAATCCTTTAAAAGATGAGGGGGCTATGAAAGAGTTTTTAAATTATTTTAAAGTAATAGTTAATGACTTAAAAGCTAGTCCAAGTAATTAAAAGAAAAAAAGGACATCTCACTAAAATAGTGGATGTCCTTTTTTATATTTAAACTTATTTACTTTCTAATTTAAAAGAGCTTTTTAATGGAACGATTCTGTTAAATACTAATTTATCATCAGTAGTGTATTTAGTATCAACGCTGTAGAATCCATTTCTAACAAATTGGAATTTGTCAAGTGGTTTAGCATCTTTTATTTGAGTTGGTTCAACATAACCTTGTAATATTTCAAGTGAATTAGGATTTATTTGATCTAAGAAGTGTTTACCTTCGTTTTCTGGAGCATCATCTAATATTAATGGCTCGAATAATCTAAATTCACATGGAACACAGTTATTAGCATCTACCCAGTGAACAGTTCCTTTTACTTTTCTTCCAGTAAATCCAGAACCACTCTTAGTTTCTGGGTCGTAAGTACCGTGGATTTCAACTATTTCTCCATTTTCATCTTTTACAAAGTCTGTACATTTAACGAAGTAAGCACCTTTTAATCTAACTTCGTTACCAACGAAGAAACGTCTATATTTTTTAACTGGTTCTTCCATAAAGTCATCTCTTTCTATATAAAGTTCTCTACTGAATGGAACCATTCTTGTACCAGCTTCTTCATTTTTAGCCATATTTTCAACTTCTAACATTTCAGTTTGACCTTCTGGATAGTTAGTTATAACTAATTTTAAAGGTTTAAGTACTGCCATAGCAAGAGGAGCTTTTTGTTGTAAGTCTTCTCTTAAGAAGTGGTCTAGAAGTCTAGAGTCAACTGTAGAATCAGCTTTAGCAACACCGATTTCGTTACAGAAAGCTCTTATAGCTTCTGGAGTGAAACCTCTACGTCTAACACCTGATATAGTAGGCATACGTGGGTCATCCCAACCATCAGTTACACCTTCATCAACTAATAATTTTAATTTTCTTTTACTCATAACAGTGTTTGTTAAGTTAAGTCTTGCAAACTCGATTTGTCTTGGAACACTTTCCATTTCACATTCTCTAACAACCCAGTCATAAAGTGGTCTTTGATCTTCGAACTCTAAAGTACATATAGAATGAGTTATTCCTTCTATAGCATCTTCTAGTGGATGCGCGAAAGAGTACATTGGGTATATACACCATTTGTCTCCTGTGTTGTGGTGAGTACTGTGAGATATTCTGTATATAACAGGGTCTCTGAAGTTTAAGTTTGGAGATGACATATCTATTTTAGCTCTTAAAACTTTTTCACCATTTGCAAATTCACCGTTTTTCATTCTTTCAAATAAATCTAAGTTTTCTTCTATTGATCTATTTCTGTATG
>CAMEPL010000073.1 GCA_945931665.1 uncultured Clostridium sp.
CAAAGAAATTTGAAGATAGACCTTCAAATAAAGAAGTATTTGAATTTTTATATGAAGGATTAGAAAAAGAACATCCAATAGCATTTTTAAATTTAGATAATGGGGACGAGAAAAATCTTGATGCATGGCATTGGGTAGCTATAGTAGGGATTTTGTATGATGATTTAAATGATGATTTGGAAGTTACAATTTCTGATGAAGGAATATTAAAGAAAATAAATTTAAATCTATGGCTTGCTACTACTAAAAATGAAGGTGGATTTGTTTATTTTGAATATATTTAGTATTTGTTATAAAGATTTTTATCATATATTAAATATAAATTAAAAAGCTAGATAGAATATAAATCTATCTAGCTTTTACTTTATGTACCTATTTTTCAAATGGACTATCTATAACAGTTATTTTATCATCTGTTTTTACAAGTTCAGATGTATTTTTATAAGATTGTTTTAAATAATTTTGGTCTATATATGTTGTTTTTTGTAATATATCATCGGCAATTGGTATTATTTCATAGACATCTTTGCCGCCAGATGAGTATTTAGCTACCCAAGTTGGGATGCAAGTTACTTTTTTTACTGTAGCTTCATTATCACCTTTTTTTTCAATATCTATATCTACCATAAGGCCATCTTCTGTGTACATGCTTATATATTCTCTTCTTTGATTAGATATGTAATTTCCTAGAGAATATACAACTAGAGTTTCATGTTTCCCATCAGTTGATTTTATTGTTTCAACAGGTTCTACTACATGAGGATGAGATCCTATTATAATATCAACTCCAGCATCACATAGTTTTTGTGCTAATTTTTTTTGAAAATCATTAGGTGTTCTGCTATATTCATCTCCCCAGTGAATTATAACTATTTGCATATCTGTATCATCTTTATATTTTTTTACAGTTGAATAAATTGTATTAAATGCCTTATCTACATCAGTAGTATCAAATACATTCATTAAATCAGTTTTATCACTAGAAACTTTTATACCATTTAAATATTTTGTACCGTTTTTAATTTCTCCATAAGAATAAGATGTGATACCTAGTTTTATATTGTTTACATTTTCTATTATATAGTCATTGTCTGATTTCTTTTGACGAGTACCTACAGTATCAAATCCTTTTGATTTTAATGTTGATAAAGTACGTTCTACACCTAAACTAGACATATCAAAACTGTGGTTATTGATAGTAGATAGTAAATCAAAACCAGTATCTTTTAAAGCATCTGCAATTGAATCTGGTGTATTAAATGTTGGATAAGAACTATAATTATATACATCATTACCAGCAAGTGTAGTTTCTAAGTTAGCTATTGCTAAATCAGCTTTTTGTATATATGGTTTTACATATTTATAGTTGTTTTCAAAAGAATATTTTTTTGTAGCTTTGTTGTATTGTGCATCGAGTTGAGGTGAATGAGCCATTACATCACCACAGGCAATTAAAGAAGCAGTGTAAGTTTCGTTATTTTGAGATTTAGTTAATTCATTAGTTTTAGTTACCTCAGTTATATCCCCGCCTTTATTTAATGTTTTAAAAGCACCAATAAGAGCTATAACAACTATTATAGCTATTACCCCTGCAACTATACGTTTTCCATTTCCTTTTTTATTATTTCTCATTTTTAACCCCCATTAGAAATATTTTCTATTTCTATCATATAGTTATTTGTAAAAATTTTCAATTAAAAACTGTAAAAGTGTATATATTGTAACCTTTATGACTAAAATACAAAAAAGATTTTAGGTGGTATATATGAACAGTTATAAATTAATTAAAGACCTAGACAATGTAAAAAAAGGTAAGATAGGTGAAAAAATAGCTAGAAAGTATTTAACATCAATAGGAATGACTATAATTTGCAGTAATTACAAAACGAAATTTGGAGAAATCGATATTATTGCGAAACTAGAAAATCAAATAATATTTGTAGAAGTAAAATCTAGAATGTCTAAAAATTATGGATTAGCTTGTGAGGCAGTAGATTATAAAAAAATATCAAAAATAACTTCTGTTGCCAAATATTATCTTTTAACAAATAATTTAAAAAATTGTGAAATAAGGTTTGATGTAATAGAGATTTATTTTTGTGAACAAAAAATAAATCATATAGAAAATGCATTTTAAGAAAGGATAGTTATGTTAAGTATAGTAAATTCATGTAATCTAATAGGGATAGATGGTTTTATCGTCAATGTAGAGGTTGATATTACTAGAGGTATGCCTTGTTTTAATATAGTAGGTTTGGCTAGTATTGAAATCAAAGAAGCAAAGGAACGAGTAAAATCAGCTATTATAAATAGCGAGTTTGAATTCCCGACAAAGAGAATAGTAGTAAATTTATCGCCAGCAGATATAAAAAAAGAAGGCTCACTTCTAGACTTACCAATATCTATTGGTTTACTTATAAATTATATTAAAAGAGAAAAGTCATATTTTGATGAAACAATATTTGTGGGCGAATTATCACTAGATGGTACCTTAAAAAAAGTTAGGGGCATTTTACCGATAGTTTTAAGTGCAAAACAAAATGGATATAAGAGAATTTTTATACCGTATGATAATTTAAAAGAAAGTTCTTATGTAGATGGAATAGAGATAATACCGACAAAAAACTTAAAGGAATGTATAAACTATATAAATAGCAGGGAAGAAATCGACTTAAATTCTCTATTGATAAACAAAGATATTAATATAGATCAAGAAGAATATGAAGAAGATTTTGCTGATGTAAGAGGCAACTATTTTGTAAAAAGGGGACTTGAAATTGCAGCTGCGGGAAATCATAATGTTATTTTGATAGGACCACCTGGATGTGGCAAAACAATGATGGCTAGAAGAATAAAAACTATAATGCCTGATTTAGATAGAGAAGAAATGATGGAAATAAGCAAGATATACAGTATAGCTGGACTTATAAATAATGATATCGGTATTGTAAATAAAAGACCGTTTAGATCTCCGCACCATAGTGCTACAAATATTTCGTTACTTGGAGGTGGGGCAAAGGCTATACCTGGTGAAATAGTTTTAGCTCATAGGGGTGTATTATTTTTAGATGAATTAGCAGAATTTAATAGAAAAACTTTAGATATGCTAAGGCAACCAATTGAAGATGGAACTATAAGTATATCTAGATTGAAATTTCATGTTAAATATCCATGCAATGCTTTAATTATAGCAGCTATGAATCCTTGCCCATGTGGATACTTTATGTCTAAAGTAGAATGTAAATGCAGTGCAAATGAGATAATGAGGTATAAAAATAAAATATCAGGACCATTATTAGATAGATTTGATATATTTTTAGATGTAGACCCAATTGAAGTAGATGAATTTAATGAACATAATTTTAATGAAACATCTAAAATGATAAAAAATAGAGTAGAAAAGGCTAAAGAAATACAGAGAAATAGATTTAAAAATACCAATATAAAAAATAACGATGAAATAAATTCATATCAAATTAATGATTATTGTAAGTTAAATGAAGAAGGTCAAAAAACAGTAAATAGAATATTTAATAAATATAAATTGAGCAATAGAAGTTATACAAAATTACTCAAAACAGCTAGAACAATAGCAGATTTAGAATTATGCGAGGAAATACAAAAAAACCATATATTAGAAGCTTTTTCATATAGAAAAGGGTATAATAAATATTTTAAATGAGGTGATAATATGGAAGAGAGGGAAATGTATTTATTCTTAAGTTCGATATATAGAATTACCCAAGAAGACATAAATTGTCTAAAAGAAGAATTTGAAGAATTAAAAAATTTGATGGATTTAGATAAAGATAAGATTTTGAAAAATAAAAAAATAAATTCAAAATTATTAAGAAATATAGTAAAATATAGAAGTCCTTTTCGAATTGAAAAAATAAAAAGCGTTTTAGAGCAACAAAAAATACATTATGTATGTATTGAAGATAAAGATTATCCAGAGAGATTGAAACATATTTCTAAGCCTCCGCCTATATTATTTTATAAAGGGGATATTTCTTTTTTAAATGAGGGAAATGTTATATCAGTTATTGGCTCTAGGACTCCAACAAAATATGGTTTAAAATATGTGAGGAAATTTACAAAAGAATTGTCGGATTCTGGGATGCATGTTGTAAGTGGACTTGCAATAGGTATAGACTGTGAAGCTCACATAGCCTGTATGAAAGGTAAATATGGAAGAACAGCTGCAATACTGGGAAGCCCTCTTGACAATATAAGACCTGCTGTAAATTTAAAAACAGCACAAAAAATTTTAGAAAATGGTGGTGCAATAATATCAGAGTTCTTTTTGGGAACGGATGTCAATCCATTAAATTTTATTATGAGAAATAGAATTATAAGCGGTATAAGTAATGCAACTTTTATAATAGAAGCTGCTCAAAAAAGTGGAGCTTTATCTACTGCTAAGTATGCAAATGATGAAGGAAGGGATGTATTTGTAATACCTGGGCGAATAGATGACCCTAAAAGTAAAGGTTGTTTAGATTTGCTTTTTGAAGGGGCACAAATAGTAAGGGAGTTAAGTGATATAACAGGACATCGTGTGTATTACGATCACTTAAAAAAATTTTGTACTTTAAATAATCGCGAAGATAGTATAGAATATGATATTAAGAGTTTAAATTATGAAAAACAGGAAATTTTAAACTCAATAAGACAAAATGGTAATATAAAAATAGATGATATTTGTAATTGTACTGGAATTGATATAAAAACAATAAACTCAAATATAAATGAACTATTAATAGATGACTATATTATTGAAATGGAAAATAAGACATATGGATTTAATGTTTAACATAAAAAGTGGGGGTGTAATAACATGGCGAAAGCATTAGTAATTGTTGAATCGCCAGCTAAGGCTAAAACAATAGAAAAGTTTTTGGGAAAAAGTCACTACACAGTTAAGGCTTCTGTAGGACATATAAGAGACCTACCAAAAAGTCAGTTAGGTGTTGATATAGAAAATAACTTCGAACCAAAATATATAAATATAAGAGGCAAGGGTGACGTGATTAAAGAGCTAAAAAAGGAAGCTAAAAAAGCTAAGAGAGTTTATCTAGCTACCGACCCCGATAGAGAAGGGGAAGCTATATCATGGCATTTATCTTATATTTTGAATATAGATGAAGATGAAAAATGTAGAATTGAATTTAACGAAATAACAAAAGATGCTATTAAAAATGCAATAAAAAATCCTAGAAATATAGACTTAAACTTAGTTGATGCTCAGCAAGCTAGAAGAGTTTTAGACAGACTTTTAGGATATCAAATAAGCCCTATATTATGGCAAAAGGTAAGAAAGGGACTAAGTGCAGGTAGGGTACAATCTGTAACTACTAAATTAATATGTGAGAGAGAAGAGGAAATAAAATCTTTTATACCTAAAGAATATTGGACTATCGAATTAGTCGTATTAAACCAAGATGGAAAAGAATTTACTTTAAAGTTCTATGGAGAAGACGGCCAAAAAATAGATTTAGAAAATGAAGAGCAAGTAAAACAAATACTAGATATTATAAATAAAGGCGACTTAACTGTAAGCAAAATAGAATCTAAAAGTCGTAGAAAATCAGCACCAAAGCCATTTACAACAAGTGTGCTACAACAAGATGCTGCAAATAAATTAAACTTTACGACTAAAAAGACTATGATGGTAGCCCAAGAGCTTTATGAAGGTATCGACATAAAGGGAGAAGGTACAGTAGGTCTTATATCTTATATAAGAACAGACTCTAAGAGAATATCTGATGAAGCAAGAGAAAAAGCAAAAGATTATATAGTAGGTTCAATAGGTGAAAACTACTACAAAGATCATACAAAAGATAGTAAAGGCAAAAAAGAAAAGAAAGTTCAAGATGCCCATGAAGCTATAAGACCAACTTCTGTAGATAGAACTCCAGACAGTATAAAGGATTCTTTAAGTAAAGAGCAGTATAAGCTATACAATCTAATTTGGAGAAGATTTGTATCAAGTCAAATGGAAGATTCTATATTTGATGTATTAAATGTAGAATGTAAAATTGATAATTTGGTCTTTAAGGCAACTGGTTCTAAACTTAAATTTGACGGTTATACAAAAGTTTATAACTTTACTGATAGAGAAGATAAAATACTTCCAAGTTTAAGTGAGGGAGAAAGTCTACAAATACAAAAACAAGACCCTCAACAACACTTTACATCTCCTCCGCCAAGATATACTGAAGCTAGTTTGGTAAAAACTTTAGAGGAGCTTGGAATAGGAAGACCAAGTACTTATGCTCCTACAATAACTACTATATTAAATAGAGAATATGTTGAAAAAGATGGTACAAGTTTACTTCCAACAGAATTAGGTATAATTGTAACGAAAATACTAGATGAGAATTTCCATAAATTTATGGAAGTTGATTTTACAGCAGATATGGAATCACAGTTAGACCAAATTGAAGAAGGTAATGTAGAGTGGAAGAAGGTAGTAAAAGAGTTCTATTCACCATTAGAAGAGGCAATTACAACAGCTTTGGAAAATATAGAAAAAGTAAATATGGATGAAGAAACTGATGAGATTTGCGAGATTTGTGGCTCAAATATGGTAATAAAATATGGTAGATTTGGAAAGTTTATAGCTTGCAAAAACTATCCAGAATGTAAAAATACAAAACCTATTGTAAATAAAATAGGTGTTAAATGTCCTAAATGTAAAGAAGGCGACATAATAATGAGAAAGAGCAAAAAGAAAAAGGTATTTTATGGTTGTTCAAATTATCCAGAGTGTGATTTTGTAACATGGAATAAACCTGTAGAAGAACCTTGCGAGGTATGTGGATCTTATATGTATGAAAAATACTCTAAATCTGGGACTAAAATAGTGTGTTCAAATAAAGACTGTAAACATGAACGAGTTGTTGAAGAAAAATAGATTTATTGTAAAACAATTATATTGTTAAAATGAGTGAAAATTTAAAATATTTAATTATATTTATTGAATTGCTTATAAAAATATGTTAAGATTACATTGTATAGATGTTAACTATGAACATTATTATATTTTGATTTATATTTAGATTGACTTAAATTAAGGAGAGGATTATATGGCAAGCGAAGTACTACAAAAAACGAGAAAAATAAATAAAACTCTACAAACTAGTAGCGGAAGCAAAGTATCTTTTGATAGATTAGCAGAAACATTAGGCGAAGTTTTAGATGCTAATGTTTATGTTTTAAATACAAAGGGGAAAGTGTTAGGATTACATCTTACAGATATCCAAGATAGCTCGGTTATAATAGATGAAGATACAAAACAAAAAAGATTCCCAAATCAATACAACGAAAGTTTACTTAAAATATCAGAAACACTAGACAATTTAACTGGGGACAAATTAGTCCAATTATTCCCAGATGAACATAGTAGAAGTGAAAAATATCTTACAATAGTTCCTATACTTGGAAGTGGACAAAGATTAGGCTCACTAGTGTTATCTAGATATGAAAAAGCATTTAACGACGACGATTTAGTTATATCAGAATACAGTGCAACTGTAATCGGTATGGAAATATTAAAATCTTTAAGTGAAGAATTAGAAGTTGAAATGCGTAAAAAAGCTGTAGTTCAAATGGCAATAGGAACGCTTTCTTATTCTGAACTTGAAGCAGTAGAGCATATATTCAATGAATTAAACGGAAATGAAGGTCTATTAGTAGCTAGTAAAATAGCTGATAGAGTTGGAATAACAAGATCAGTAATAGTAAATGCTTTAAGAAAATTCGAGAGTGCAGGTGTTATAGAATCTAGATCTTTAGGTATGAAAGGAACTCATATAAAAATACTTAATGACAAACTAATACCTGAATTAAAAAAAGTAAGAAATAATTATTAATCTATAAATTGATTGCAGAAATCCTTCTTTATTTAAAGAAGGATTTTTTGATATATAAATTTAAAATATTATTATATAAGGAGGCAATATGCAACCTTTAGCAGATAAACTAAGACCAGAAACTATAGAAGATATGGTGGGACAATCTCATATTATTGGAAAAGGGAAAATAATAAATAGATTAATTGAAAATAAAACTATTCCAAATATGATTTTGTATGGCCCACCAGGTACAGGAAAAACAACATTAGCTAATATAATAGCCAATGTTACAGGAAAAAAGTATATAAAATTAAATGCAGTCAACTGCGGTGTAAAAGAAATAAAAGAAGCAATAGATAATAATAAAAGAGATTTATTTTCATACAACGGTATAATATTAATGCTAGATGAAATACAGGCATTAAATAAAAAACAACAACAATCATTATTAGAAGTAATAGAAGAGGGTTCGGTTACTTTAATAGCCAGTACAGCTGATAATCCATACTTTGTTGTATATAAAGCTATCTTAAGTAGAAGTACGATATTTGAGTTTAAACCTATACAAAAACAAGACATTTATTTAGGTCTAAAAAAGGCTGTGAACAAACTGAAACCTCTATATACATATGAGAGTATAAATGTTGAAGATGAGGCACTTAGATATATAGCAGAGACTTGTAATGGAGATATGAGAAGTGCGTTAAATAAGTTAGAACTAGCATTTAATATTGGGATAGATATTGGAAGTAACAGTGTAAATATAACATTAGAAGATACGATGAGTTGTTCTAGTGTGAAAATATTAAATTATGATAATAAGGGAGATGACAGTTATTCTGTATTATCTGCCTTTCATAAATCACTTAGAGGCTCTGATGAAAATGCAGCTCTACATTATTTAGCTAGACTTATAAAATCACAAGATATGCAGTCTATAATTAGAAGATTGTTGTGTGTGGCGAGTGAAGATGTAGGACTGGCAGTACCACAAGCTATAACTATAACTAATGCTTGTGTAGAATCGGCATTAAAACTTGGATTTCCTGAGGCAAGATTGCCATTAGCACAGGCAACCGTATATTTAGCTAGATGCCCTAAATCAAATTCGGTTGCAGAAGCTATTGATATGGCATTATATGACTTAGACAATATAGAAACAGGTGAAATACCAGATCACTTAAAAGATGCACATTATTCAGGGGCAGCAAAACTAGGCAGAGGAGTTGAGTATAAATATCCTCATAGCTATCCAAATAACTATATAAAACAGCAATACCTTCCAGATGTTATTAAAGATAAAAAGTATTATAAAGCTGGTAACAACAAAAATGAAATGGCATATGAACAATATTGGAACAATTTAAAAAAATAAATTAGGAAAAGATAAACTTAAAAGTTTATCTTTTTTTGTACAAAATATTCTTAGAATAAAGATTTTTATTTGTTAATTTATTGATAAAAAAAATAGTAATATTTATAATTAGGTTAGAAAACATTGTTTTTAATAGATAAAAGACGACGATAGGGGATAACAGCTAGTCGTATTTGGGGGATTTACATGATTAAAATATTGGACAAGAAGTATGAAAAAAAGGTTATTGAGTATTTGAATCTTGAAAAAGAAATTAATACATTTAACCTGCAAGAATTACAAAACTATGGATTTTCAAATGTATTTTATAAAATATATTCAGATATAGATGAATTTGGAAATATAAATGGGGTATTATTTAAATGTTTTGAATATATTACTTTTTATGCATATGGACAATTTGATGTCAAGGAATTTTGTAAGCTTCTATCAAATATGGAGTTTAGTGAAATAAGTGGTAAATCTAGTTGCGTTGATATAATAGCAAAAGAATTAGGATTATTAAAATATAGAAAAGTACATCTATGTAAACTAGAGAACATAAATAAAAAAGGTGTAGATATAAATCCTAATTTTAAATTAAAAAAAATAAATATATTTAATATAAAAAAAGTAGTTAATTTATATGAAGAAATAACAGAATTTCAAAATACAACTTTAGAAGGAGTTAAATCTAATTTAAAAAGTGGTAGAGGATATTGTATTGAATACAGAAAAAAAGTAATATCAATGGCAAAATCTACGGCAGAAAATAAAAATACGGCTATGATTATAGGGGTTGGAACACATCCTAAATATAGAAATCAAGGCTTAGCAACTAAATGCCTTGTTAAATTATGTGAAGAACTTCTAGAGGAAAATATAAAACCGTGTTTATTTTATGATAATGAAGAAGCAGGTAAATTATATCGAAAACTAGGGTTTAAAAGAATAGATGACTGGACTGTATACTATAAAGATTAAATAAATTTATGGTGTGAAAGCTAGTAATTGTAATGCTTTTATTAAATTGGATTAATTCTGACTAAAGTAGTCTAAATTAATGTTGACAAAATTACTCAAGTATAATACAATTATAACAGAAAGAGAAATCCTACTAAAAAAGTAGGAATAAAAAAGGGTGATAAAATGAAACTATCGACTAAAGGTAGATATGGGCTCAAGGCTATGTTTGAATTATCACTTAATCATAGTAAAGGGCCAGTATCTATAAAAAATATTGCTGCCAAACAAAATATACCGGAGCAGTATTTAGAACAGATTTTTTCGAAATTAAAAAAAGCAAATTTAATAAAAAGTGTAAGAGGTGCCCAAGGAGGGTATCTATTATCTAGAAAAGCAAGTGAAATAACAGTATATGACATATTGACTGTACTTGAAGGGCCTGTATCAATATCGGATTGTTTACTAGATAAAGACTCATGTCAAAACTCAGACAGTTGTGTAACAAAATTAGTTTGGGAAAAGATGAGAGATGCCATGGACAATGTTATGAAATCTATTACACTTTGTGATATGGTAAACAATTATAATGAAACTCATAATATAAATAGGTTAGAGAATGATATTTATTGTTTAATGAATAATGAAATAAAAAAATAGGAGATGACTATCATGGAAAAAAGAAGAATATATATGGACTATGCAGCAACTACTCCAGTTAAGTCTGAAGTATTAGAGGCTATGATGCCTTATTACACTACTTACTTTGGAAATGCTTCAAGTTTCCATCAATTCGGTAGAGAAGCAAAAGAAGGTTTAGATAAAGGGAGAGCTCAAGTGGCTTCATTAATAAATGCAGACCCAAGAGAAGTATATTTCACTAACGGTGGATCTGAAAGTGATAACTGGGCTTTAGAAGGAACTGCTTTTGCTAGAAGAAATAAAGGAAATCATATAATAACTAGTAAAATAGAACATCATGCAGTACTGCATACTTGTGAATACTTAGAAAAAGTTCACGGATTTGAAGTAACATACTTAGATGTAGATGCTGATGGTAAAGTAGATTTAGAACAATTAAAAAACGTTATAACTGACAAAACAATACTTGTAAGTGTAATGTATGCTAATAACGAAATAGGTACTATACAACCTATAAAAGAAATAACAGAAATAGCTCATGCACATGGTGCTTTAATGCATACAGATGCTGTTCAAGCATGTGGTAATATACCAGTTGATGTTAAAGATTTAGGTGTAGACTTAATGAGTATGTCTGGACATAAAATATACGGACCTAAAGGGATCGGAGCTTTATACATCAAAAAAGGTGTAAAAATCCATAACTTCATGCACGGTGGAGCTCAAGAAAGAAGAAAAAGAGCTGGTACTGAAAATGTTCCTGCAATAGTAGGATATGGAAAAGCTGCTGAAATGGCTAAAAACAACATGGAAAACCATGTTAGAGAACTTACAAGACTTAGAGATAAATTAATGTATGGTTTACAAGAAAGAATACCTTATACAAGAATAAACGGTCATAAAACAGATAGATTACCAGGTACTGCAAATGTATCATTCCAATTTATAGAAGGTGAAGGTATATTATTACTCCTTGACCAAGCTGGAATAGCTGGTTCTTCAGGTTCTGCTTGTACATCAGGTTCATTAGATCCATCACATGTACTTATGGCTTTAGGTTTACCACATGAATTAGCTCATGG
>CAMEPL010000074.1 GCA_945931665.1 uncultured Clostridium sp.
TATGCATTATTTGACTTCCCAATTGTCCTTTTGCACCTATTAATAATATTTTCATCATATATTCCTCCTAAAACATATTAGCTTGCACTATCGTCTCCAAATAATACAAAAAATGTTTTAAATATTAATTTTATATCTAAGAAATAGTTTCTTTCTCTAACATACTTCACATCCAATTTCATCCATTCCTCGAAAGGAATACTATTTCTCCCCATAACTTGCCAGAAACAAGTAATCCCTGGTTGAACTGTTAGTCTTTCTTTCATCCATGGTTCAAATTGTTCTACTTCTTTAGGCAAACTTGGTCTTGGTCCAACAAGACTCATATCACCCTTAATAACATTAACCAATTGTGGTAATTCATCAATACTTGTTTTTCTTATGAATCTTCCCACCCTAGTTATTCTAGGATCTTTTTTCATTTTAAACATTGGTCCAGACATTTCATTTTGATTTTCTAATGCCTTTTTTAGCTCTTCAGCATTAACAACCATAGATCTAAATTTATACATTGAAAAAAGTTCTTCGTCTTTCCCAACTCTATCTTGTTTGAAAAATATAGGGCCTTTAGAATCTAATTTTATTGCTATAGCAACAATAACAAAAACTGGACTCAAGATAATTAACCCTATTCCAGAAAATAACACATCAGTTATTCTTTTCGCTATTAAATATGCCTTTGATTTAGCCTTGCTATTACCATTCATTGTGTTAATCATAAATATCTTTCCTTTTCCTAACTAGTTTATTAGCTAAATTATCTATTTAAAATCAAATTTATTAAAGTAATATTTATAATAAAACTTTGACATGCTTTTTAAATGAATCATTGTCATTTTGCTTAATTTCTTCGTACTCTCTTGTCTATGTAAATGGATAAGCTCAGCATCAGCTAAATAATAAACTTTCTTTCCTTTTTTTCTTACTTTATAACATAAATCAACGTCTTCAAAATACATAAAGTATTCCTTACTAAATTTACCAACCTCGAAAAAGAATTCTTTTCTCATTAAAATACAAGCTCCCATGACCCATTCTACTTCGCTTGATACATCATGATTAAAATCTTTCATTAAATACTCAAAGTCATATTGTTCCTTTTTATTTTTTGACACTAATTTAGATATTGGTGTTCTACAACATAAAAACTTATTCAAAGGTAATATTCTTCTGCACGAATATTGTACACTTCTATCATCATTTAATAATTTTCCAGATAAAAGCCCTATTTCACTATCCTCTTTTATCTTGTTAAGCATTTTCTCTATAGCATTGTCTACAACTACTATATCTGGGTTTAAAAAGAGAACGTATTCTCCACCGGCTTTTTCAGCTCCTAAATTATTTGCAGCACCAAATCCAGAATTTTTATTATTTTTAATAACACTTACTACATTATCGTTATTAAATTCATTTAATATTTTTTCATAGCTTTGGTTTGGTGAATCATTATCTATAACTATAATTTCATAATTTATATTTTTTATTGAAGCTTTAACCGACTTAATACACTTTATAGTTAATTCATAATTTCTATAATTTACTATAATTATAGATAAACACATCTGTTTTATCATAATTTTTCTCCATTCCTAATCTTCATAAAGTAAATTCCATTTCATTTTTACTAAAGCAAGAAGAAATATATCTATGCTTTCAACAAAGCATTCTGTCTTTATTCTTTATTCAATAAATTATACATTAATTATTTAAATAATACAATTTTTTTTAACATTTTTATACTATTCAAATTTTATTACCATTTATATTTATAATTATATCCCTACATACAATAAGTTATTTTCCAACGTTATAACTGTATTTTTTTCTTTCCTTCAATCCATCTCTTAATCCTTTTACAGTGAGCTTCATTGCTTTAAAATTTGGTATACTCTTTAAAAATTTATGAATAAAAATTATATAATACGAATATTGATTTTTCTTTAAATCTTCAGCACTTTGATTTCTTTTTGTATACATAAATAAATTTCTAACTAAATAGTACTCTTTAAATCCATTTACTCTATTACCAGTTGCTGAATGCATATGATAAACTATACTATTTTTTAACAATTTAAACTTAAATCCTGAATTTCTTAATCTTAAGGATAAATCAACATCTTCATAATAAGCAAAGAAGTTGCTATCAAAGAAATCACCATTTTCAAGCTTTACACTCTCTAAAGCAGCACTAGAGTATATGGCGGCTCCTGCACATACACCTTCAATTGAAATTTCCTCGTTGCTTTTTAACACTTCTTCTATACTACTTTTGAATCCTACTTGAATAGGAATTAACTTAGAATTGAAATTTAATCCTGCTGCATCACAATTATCTCTATTAAAATAATTGATCATAAACATTTGATATACATCACTTTCTTTTTTGGCAATTTCATTCATTGCATTTTTAATAGCATCTTTAGTAACTTCAACATCATTGTTAAGTGTAAATACATATTCACACCCATCATCTATAGCCTGCTTTATTCCAATATTATTAGCTACGGCAAATCCACTATTATAATCTAGCTTAGTAAGCTGAATATTAATTTCTTTTGAATATCTTTCTATTATTTCTATAGACTTATCCTTAGATGCATTATCAATTATGTATACTTTAAAATTTTTATAATCTTGTTCCACTAAGCTTTGCAAACATTTATCAATAATTTTATCACCGTTCCAGTTTGCAATTATAATTCCTAACATTCTATTCTCCTTTTCATTATAAACCTTCTTACCTATCTTATTATTTAAGTAAGAAGGTCTACATCTTTTATTTCAATTTACCCCTAACTCCGTTTTTATAATCTTTATATCCCTTTAAAACCATCTTAACTTTATTTAACTTATCATCTTCCCCTAAAATTATTTTAACAAACTCTTTTTTAAACAATTTTTTATCTCTATTCAAGGTAAAACTATTTAAGTTCTTATATTTATTCCATGTATAAAATCTATTTCTAGTCATATAATATCTTCTTGTAGCTGAATGATTAGATGTATTAAATGTTCCAAATAACTTTTTAACCTGCTTACTATTACCTATACTATGGTTTAGTATAGCACCACTTATCCTAATCATTTTAATTCCAAGTTCATTTAACCTCATACAATAATCAGTATCTACCATATCTATAAATAAGCTATCATCAAAAAAACCTGCTTTTTCAAAAACTTCTGCTTTCAATAAATTCCCTGACGTTATTTCTGCATCAACATATTCATATTTTACATTTTCATTATTCTTATCTAAAGATTCTATCCCTCTATCGATGAATGTTGGAAACAAGCTCAATATATCTTTTCTCTCATTTTCGTCTATTGCATAATAAGTTTCAAGCATTATCTTAACCATATTTTCTTCGGCACAACTATCTTGATCCATAGTTAAAATCCACTTGTAATCATTATTTAATGCATATTTAACACCTTTATTTAGAGCTGTAGCTATTCCTAAATTTTCTTCATTAAAAATTACTTCTATTTTTTCTCCATATTTATTTTTTATTTTGTTAATTATTTCTTTTCCTTCATCATTTGAGCCATTATCCACCATGATGATGCTATCAACTTGCTTAATCAAGCTTTTTGTTGATTTATTTAAACCTTCATCAGGATTATACGTAACTACTATAGCTGCAATTTTTTCCACTGTTTTTACCTCCATTGATCCTTATATATTTTAAGCACAATTATATTTTTCCAAGAAATTTTGTAATACATAACATTCAAAAGTTAATACAAATATTCCTGATAAACTTGCTAAATAAGGATTGGTAACACTGGAAACTAAAAATGCTATAAAGCCAATTGTCCATGTAGCTAAGACTTCTTCATCTAGTTCACTTAATTTTACTTTTATTATCATTCTTACTAATTGAATAAACTTGTATAAGAAATATCCGAAGAAATAAACTATTCCAATTACCCCTGTTTTATATAATAGTTCAACATAATATAACTCAAAATTGCTTGGGTCTACTGTTAATCCACTACTTTCCATCATATACTCTCTATATTCATTTAAACTTGCTCCAAAACCTGCTCCTACTATTGGTGCCTTCTTAAATTCATTTAGTAAAAATTTCAGCTGAATAAGTCTTACTTGATTAGATGCATTATTTTGAAAATCTAGTATTGAATCAACTCTATCCTTTGTGCTTTCAGTCCCACTACCTACATGAGTTTGTGGTGTTGTTACTGTGTCTATAGTTTTAGGTAAAACATTAATAAATATAACTAATACTGCAAATACTATTGCTATGCTTGCAATTTTAAATTTTCTTTTTCTTACTCTAAATAAATAATATCCAAGAGCTATCACAACACCTACAGCTGTTCCAAGCCAGAATCCTCTTGTTGATGAAACATATATTCCAATAAATAATATTGCCATCTTAATGGTAGTTACTATTCTATTTCTACATTCTGGAGACATTAATCTTATCATGTATACTAAAGCTCCTATTTCCATAAATATACCATTAAATAAGAATACTCTGGCATAATTATTTGAATGTACAAGTCCACTTATAAAACCATATTTTAATTTTTCTTCTAATGCCATATAAGCCACAATTATACTTTCATCACCTGGAAGGAATATTCTACTGTAGAAGAATAAACCTATTGTAATTAATGCAACAACCACAGACGCATTAGCAATTATGCTTATTCCTTTATTAATTTTAGTTGAATCACCCCTAAAGTAAACAGCCAGTAGTAATAAATAAATAATACCTAAAAATGAGTTAGCATCTGCAAAAATTGCACCTAAACTATTTCCCTTAACTAATCCTACTACGCTACCAAAAGCCACATAAATCAATACCACTGCAATTATACCCAAATATGTCTTTGAAATTCTTATTCTATCATCATAAATCATATATAAAGTATATAATATTCCAACTACAAATAACCCTTTTCTAATTGGTAAACCAAATAAATTTCCTAATCCACCTAATACTAATTCTAAAAATATTAATATAACCAAATAATTATATATCTTATTTCTCATAATCACTTTCTCCATTCTTACTAAACTATAATTATTTACTATGATGATTAAAATAGCAGCCCCATTTCTTATCTTTATAATCATTTAAACCTAACTTTATCATTTTAAGTTTATTTAATTTTTCATCTTCAAAAGCTATTATTTTAACTATTTCATTTAAAAATCTTATTTTATCTTTTATTACCCATTCTTTAAATGTTCCCCTATACTTATTCCAAATATATTTTCTATTTCTACTCATATAATATCTTCTTAAAGCACTATGATTAGTTGGTGTAATCGTAATACCTAAAATTTTCTTTTGAATAGATTCTCCTAAGTTATGAATTAGTATTGCCGAATTAACTCTTATAATTTTATATCCCATACTATTTATACGTAAACAATAGTCATGGTCTACTAAATCAATGAACAACTTTTCATCATATAACTCATTTTTATAAAAATCAGCCTTGGTCAATGCACCAGAAGTTATTTCTGTTAATACATATTCCCATTTATTTTCTTGACTCTTTGATACTACATCCATTTGCTTTTCTTCAACATGCTTAGGTGTAAGCATAACTATTTTTTCCTTTTCACTTTCATCAATTGAATTATATACGCTTAACATATTAGAAATCATCGAATCACTTACAGTACTATCATGATCTAGTGTTAATACCCATTGAAAATCATTATTTACTGCATATTCAATTCCCCTATTTAAAGCATAAGCAATTCCCTTATTTTCATTTAGTTCAATTAAAGTAATCTCTTCCTTTAATCCCCTTAACATTGATAAAGTTTCTTTGTTAGATCCATTATCTACAACTATAACTTCCCCCACATGTTTCTTTAACGAAAGTACATTTTTAGAAAATTCATTTCCCGTATTGTAAGTTATAATTACTGCTGCAATATTTCTCAAAACATCATCTCCTAATTATAAATCAAACAACTTATAGATTTCTTCATTGCTAATTTTAACATTTTCCATAATAACTTTTCTCTTTTCAAGTGCATTATCTTTATATTTTTTTATTTCTTTAATATACTTTAAACATTTAAAATCAAATAATAAAAAGAATATAATATACTTCATCCAATCAATGAATATACCTAATTTATCTTTCTTATATGTATATTGAACTTCATTTTTAATCAACATTAAATAATGATTTCTAAAGGATATTCCTTTTAAAAATTCTGACTGGCTTCTTCTATTTTTAATTGTGTTTATTAAGCCTTTGCTACTATTCATTCCTCTTCCGTGATACGCAATTGCATCATGAACATATAAACATTTAAATCCATATAGATTTAATCTCCAGCAAAGATCAATATCTTCTTTGTATGCAAAAAACTCACTATCAAAATAATCATTTTTAATCTTTATTTCCTCTAATGCCTTCCTTTTGAATAAAGCTGCTGCACCACAAACACCAAAGACTCTTCTATCATTTTCATATTGGCCCTTATCTTCATCATTTTGACCTATATCCATTCCCTGTCTCTTATGATTTAATCTAATTCCAGCTGAATCGATAACATTAATAATTTCATTCTTATCAAAATCATACTTAAGCAATTTTCCTATTGCTGCTGCATTTTCCTCTGATTCTTCTAACTTTTCTACTAACTTTGAAATATAATCTTCTGTAAAAATAATATCTGGATTAGCTATTAATACATACTCCCCACTAGATATATGTATTCCTTTATTAGCCCCTCCAGCATATCCTTCATTCTTATTCTTAACTAACTTTACTTCATCCTTGAAATTATCTTCTATAATTTTTACTGAATTATCACTTGACCCATTATCTATTATGATAATCTCCATATTGTCATAATCTACTTCTAATAGCGATTTAATACATTTATGTAAGTACTTTTCTCCATTCCAATTAACAATCACTATAGAAACCCTTTTGTTCATAAAACAAATCTCCTTATTTTTATTATTTTGAGACTAAATCTAATAAATTATATCATAATTTTATACCATATAAAACGGATTTAAGATAAATTAAACAAAGATTAACTTTTATAGATAAGTTTACATTATTTTTTTCTTAATTAATTGTTAATAATTACAGGCAACTTATTTATTGTTTGATAATCTTTTTCATACTATAATATGAAGGTAAAAAATTTTTTTAAGGAGCTTAAAAATGAATAAAAACTATAAAAAGCTTCTGTTAGATTCTTTTAGCACTATAATCTGCTTAATACTAATATCGTTTGTACTTACATTTGCTATAGAATCTATTCATAGAGGCTCAATTAATTCAGGATTTGTTTATTTAGTAAATTATTTTCCGCGTTTTAGTTATAACGCATTAATCATACTTGTTACATTATCATTTGCACTACTCTTTAAACGTCGTATATTTGCTTATATCCTAATAAGCTGTTTATGGATTATTTTAACAATAACTAATAATGTACTTATGACTTTTAGAGGTTCTCCACTTACAGCAAACGATTTCAGTATGATAGAAACAGGCTTATCTATTTTAGATAACTACGTAACAAAATCACAAATATTTATGGCTATAGCTGGGTTCATTATTTTATTACTCACTTTAGGACTTCTATGGTGGTTTCTTCCTAAGAAAAAAGCAAAAATAAATTATTTAATTTCATTTACATTAATAGTTTTATCTTTTATAGCATATAAATACGGTACAATTTACGCTTTTAATAATAAAATAATCTCATCAACTTTTTGGGATTTAGCTTATGCTTATCAAGATTATGGATTTACTTATTGTTTTACTAATACTGTAATAAACAACGGTATATCTAAACCTGATAACTACAGTAAATCTACTATAGATGATATTTTAATTAATTTAGAAAACGAATCTTTAGCTGCATTTGATTCTACTTCATCTAGATTAATAGCTAAAGATAAATATCCTAATATATTATTTATTCAATTAGAATCATTTATGGATCCTACAATAATTAACGGAATAGAATTTGATACCGATCCTATTCCCAATTTTAGAAATTTAGTAGATAACTACAGTTCTGGATTACTTGGTGTATCAACTATAGGTGGTGGTACTGCCAATACCGAGTTTGAAATAATGACTGGTATGAATCTAGATTTCTTTGGTGCTGGTGAATATCCATTTAATACAATATTAAGAACAAAAACTTGTGAATCAATTAATTATGTATTAAAAGAATTAGACTATGGAACTCATGCACTACATAATAATTCAGCTGATTTCTATTATAGAAATACAGTTTTCGCCAACCTAGGATATGATACATTTACTTCATTAGAATATATAAAAAATATTGAAAGAACTCCTATTGGATGGGCAAAAGATAGCATTTTAGTTAGTGAAATCATTGATTCATTAACCTCTACTTCCGAGCCAGATTTCGTTTATACTATTTCAGTGCAAGGTCATGGAGGCTATCCAAGTGACTTTGAATTAGAGGACAAACATGTATCTATAACCTCTATAAAAGATGGCTATAATAAAAGTGCTATTGAATACTACACTAATCAGATTTATGAAATGGATCAATTTGTTGGACAACTTATAGATGCTGTAAATAAGTTGGACGAGCCTACAGCAATAGTATTTTATGGTGATCATCTACCAGCCTTAGGCTTAAATGATAATATGCTAAATCTTGGTTCACTATATACTACTCAATATGCCATTTGGGATAATATTGGTATTGATAAAGAAGACCTAGATATTGAAACCTATCAATTAACAGCAAGGGTTTTAGATTTATTAGATATTAATATTGGAACATTAACTCGTTTCCATCAAGATTATTTAAACTCTTCATCTAAAGATGAAGAAACTTATTTAAATCAGTTAAAAAACCTTCAATATGATTTACTGTATGGCAAAGGATATTCATATCCTAATTCCATTCCATACGAACCAACTGATTTAAAGATGGGCGTAAATCCTATAGAAATAACCGATTACTCAATAGAAAATGGAATAATTACTGTTCATGGTAATAATTTAACCATTTTTAGTGAGATAGTTGTAAATGACACTATATTAGATTCTACACTGATAGATCCTAATACATTAACAGCTGATTATACTGACAATAGCTCAATTAAATCATTAAAATTAAGTCAAGTAAATAATTCAGGAATAGTTTTAAGCAGTACAGATGAATTTATTAAATAAAGCAAAAAATGTACAATAGATAAATATCTATTGTACATTTTTATTTTATTTCTTTTTTATCATGAGTATTACTCTTTCAATAACTTCCTGTTGAACTTCATCTTTTATTACAAATAAAATTCCAACGTAAATTACTACTCCTATAATCCCCTGAACTATATTAGCCATAAATGGATTTGCTATAATGCCTCCGATGAAACTTACTACTATTCCCATAATAGCTGCTACCACAACATACTTTAATACACTTTTCATCATAGCAACAACAGGTAATTGCTTTCTTACAAAAACAAATTGTAGTATTATACCAATAAACTCTGCTGCAATTAATGATAATGTAGCTCCAAATGCACCCAAATACTTAATTAAGATAATATTCATAATAACATTTGCTACTGCTGATATTATAATTGATACAGTATATTTTTCTTCTTGCCTTGTACCTATTAAATATTGAACCCCTATTATATTAGCCCAGCTTACAGCAATAATTATTACTGCCATAATAGACACTAAATCTCCAACATATGAATAACTACTTTCTAAATACCAGCTTACTAATGGTTTAGCAACACTCATCAAACCTACTGTTATAGGCATGGATAAATACGTTACAAACTTAAATGTTTTTTGAATTATCCCTGCAACTTCATGTTTCTTCCCTTCACCAATAATACTTGATATTCTCGGTAACAATACTGTTCCAATAGAAGTTACTAATGCTAATATGATTTTAACAATTTTATAAGCATAATCATAAAATGCAACTTGATCTGTTGTAGATAACAATTGAAGCATTGGTTTTGCCAGTAATTCATATACTTGTGTTGCTATCTGTGGAATAAACAATCTAATTAACGGCTTAATAGTTCCTCTTATTATTTTTGTATCTATTAATATTTTACCAACATATTCAGGAACATGAATCCACATTAAAACTGTACTAGCTATTAATATAACTGCACTTAGAAGTATGTATAAATTTAAATCATTTGCATCTTTTATAAATACAAAAATAGATATTAATCCTGCTACCTTAGCAACAGTATTTCTGATTACTACATTCTTGAAATCTTCAAGTCCCATAAACAACCAAGAAATATCTAATAAAGATGCTAATATATTTATTCCTTGTATCAGATATATTATTCTTATTCCTTCTGGAACAACAATATATATGAAAACATAATAAGATGCTAATGATAATAAACAAGTACAAATTTGAATAGCATATAAACTCCAAAATGTTTTTGTAAGCTTATTCTTATCATTTCTTACATAAGCAATTTGCCTATTGGCATACATCTGCATCCCTAATAATCCAAATAGCATGAAATAATTAACTACAGCCAATGAAGATGAGTTTAATCCCATTTGATCTGGTTTAAATACTCCTGTTAAATACGGCATAGTAATTAATGGAATAATAATGGTTAAAATTTGATACAACGTATTGTATATATAGTTTTTTATTACACTCATTTTCTCTTTCCTCTTAACTATTATTTTATTATGTTATTTATTATAACCTAATGTTTTATACTATGTTATAAACTTTTTATTACATTTTATAACTTTATGAATTTTTTACTAATCTCATAGTTTATTATTATATCATCAATCTCTCTTAATTGTCCAAACTTTCTACTTTTTCGTATTGAAAACTACAGTATTACCTATTAAACTTATACTATACATGCTAACAAAGGAGTAATACTATAATGAAAAAGCTACCATTAATATCAATTGTGTTTTTATTGTTCTTGTCTTTTAACACACTTTTTTCTTCTAATAAGAAAATAAATCACAGAGAATCCCTTGGTGAAAACCACCTTATTGCCCATGCCTTAGGAGGTATTGGCGGAAAGCCTTACTCAAACTCACTAGAAGCATTTATTGAAAATTATAATAAAGGTATTAGAATATTTGAAGTAGATCTTTCAATAACTTCTGATGGATATGTAGTATGCAGACACGATTGGAATACTAGCCTTTATAGTTTTTTAGAACAAGAAGTTTTAAATGAAAATGATGAAGCAATCACCTTAGAAGAATTTTATTCACAACCTATTTTCGGTAAATATACAAACATAACATTTGAAGAGTTATTATATGTATTATTAGATTATGAAGATGCATATATAGTTCTTGATACTAAATCAACTGACGAGTCTGGAATAAGAAATGAGTATAGCCTATTAACAGATGTAGTTAAATCAGTGGATAGCAAACTATTTGAAAGAATTATTCCTCAAATTTATAATAGAGAAATGTTATCCATAATAAAAGAATACTTTGATTTCCCTACAATATTCTATACCCTTTATCAAGACCCCATAAACGATGATGAACTATTAGATTTTTCTATAAATAATGATATTGATGGCATAATCATGGGTATCCCTAGATACTCTCAATCATTAATTGATAATTTAAATCAATATAATATTCTTTCTTATGTACATACAATTAATGAACCTGAAGATTTGATATATTATACTGAAAATGGTGCTACTGGTGTATATACTGATTTTCTTGACTCGTCTATTTTAAGTTCCAACAATTAGTATATTTTAATATAAAAA
>CAMEPL010000075.1 GCA_945931665.1 uncultured Clostridium sp.
ATTTAAGCCCTTCTTTCTACTACAAACTATACTACTATATTTTATAGTAGTTATCATTGAAAGTCAATATATAATAAAAAAATGATAGTGTTTCCAAAGTGTGGATAATTGTAAATCAAACCTTTATAAATATAATAAAAAGGCAAAAACCTAAAAAAAGCTTTATAATTGAATTGTCTAAAACAATAGAAAGCGAGGTTTTTACCAATGACAATTATACCACTTATTAATGAAATTACTAATGATTTTAATGAGATTTTTAAAAATAATTTAAGTTCACTTAATTTAGAAAGTAAAATAAGAAATGCTGGTGATTTATTTACGCTTAAACTATATGAATATTTTTTAACCTTTTTTGATGAACGTTTTAAGAAATCGGAAGAAAGAAAAAAAGAATTTAATATTAAGGAAACTAGAAAAAGAACTCTTATAACTTCTATTGGAGTTATAACTATTAATTCAACGTCTTACATAAATAAAGAAACAGGTGAATACTTTGTACCTTTAAGGGATATTCTTCACTTAAAACCTTATCAAAGATTAACTAATGAGGCTGAATATCAATTAACAAAATATTCAATGGAAGAAAATATGAGTCAAGCTGCTAAACATGCATTAAGAAATACACAAGTATCAAGAAGTACTGTTTCTAAAAAGATCAAAGTATTAGATGGTTCAATTAATGAAGTTATTACAAAGTCTACTAATCAACCTAATATTTTATATATAGAGATGGATGAAATACATGCTAATTTACAAAAAGGCGGTAATAAAATATGTCCATGTGCTATTGTTCATGAAGGATATGAAGAAGATTTTGTAAAAAGAAAGAAACTTAAAAACATTCATTATTTTGCATCCTCTAAACTAACTTATGAAGAACTATGGGAAGTAATATTTGATTATGTTGATAAAAAATACGATATTGATAAATTTAAAGTTATTTTTGTGTCTGGAGATGGTGCTAATGGTATTAAAAGCTATACTAATTGTTTTCCTAACGCTAAATTTGTTCTTGACCCCTTTCATTACTTTAAAAAGCACTTAAATTATATTTTTAAAGGAGATATAGAATTAAGAAATATGGCAGATGATTACATAAGAAATAATTTATTAGATGATTTTAAAACTTTGGTTAATTATCAAATAGAAAATTATCCAGAACAACAAAAACAAATGAAAGAACATATGAATTATATTATTAATAATATAGATGGAATAAAGAATCAAAAGGATAAAGATTATAAAGTTCATTGTTCTATGGAAGGTCATGTTAATCAAGCATTCGCTAGATATATTACTTCATCTCCTTATGGATTCTCCGAACAGGGATTAGAAAATAAATTAAAATTACTTGTTTATAAAGCAAACAAAATAGATTTAACTATTAAAGACTACTACAATTTAAAATACGGAAATGATAATTATGAAGAAATAAATATTAAAATCAAAAAAATATGTAATATCAAATATGATCAAAAACTTTCTTCAAATCATTCATCAGAATATAAAATAAATACTAGTTTACCTATATTAGACTCTCCATCAGAAAATAATAGATTGAAAGAGATGACATCAATTAGAAAAGATATTTATGTAATTTAAAAAGAATAAATATTGACTATCTATTCCTTCTATCTTACAATTTAATTAAATTATAAACCTATTTTTAGGCAAAAATCTCCACACTTATTCTACACTAACGTATAGTTATTGAATTATATGATGATGTTAAATTTCCTACCCATTTCCCATTTAAATTTGGTATTTTATGTATATCATTTATAAGTTTTATTTTCCAAATATAATTATTATATAGCCAACTTATAACCGCATATAATAACGATACACTTATTCCACTTATTAACCCAAATTTATTAAGTATATTAATAAATGTTTCTATTTCTGGGATATTTATTAACATATTAATTAATCCATTACCTTTTGTTGTCAAAAAACTTTCAAAAGTCCAATATAATGCAGCGCTTAAAGCCACTTCTATATATAGTACTTTTTTTCTAAAATCAATATCTATAGAATATGAATGCATTTACAAATTCCCCCTATACTAGTTATTCTAAGTTGATTATTTATTCCAATTATCATTAAAAAAATAATCGGAATTTGATTTTTAACTTTACCATATAATTGATTCATTGTATCTATATCTATGTTAGAAGGCTCAGGACTTATATTGGGGTGTGTATGCCATTCCCCTATATAGTTTATTATACCATTAGAATCCTTCCATCTCTTATTTATTATATTTTGTGCATTTTCAACATTTCGAATATATTTTAGTTTTTTCTGTGATAAAGTATTCTCAATTTCATATAATTCTGTAATATAAGCTTTTGAATAATCATTATTAAATTTTCCCAATAATATTCCACCAGTTTCATAAAAGATACATTCTTTTAAACTTTTTTCCATTTTCTCAATAATTGATAAATCTATATAAACTTCTACTTCCATCATACTAAACATCTATCCTTTTTAAATTAGTAAAACCATCATCTTTTGACCTCCATTCAGGTTTTATTTTTATATTATTTTGTCTAGCCCATCTCATGTTTCCTAACCATGTATATAAATAGTTCCCTTCATTTGAATTATTGTAAAATTTTGTTTTAAAAGTATTTACAAAATTCAATATAAATCTTTGAACATCAAATCCCGAATAAGGTGCATATGCACTTTGACATCCTGCTTCACTTTTCAAATAATTTGCAGTATTATCTAATACAGAAACTTTAAATTTACCATTATTATCAAATAAGTTATTTAACGTTCTATTATTAATTTTATTTTGAAATATTATTGCATTTCCTGAGACTAAATATGGTTCAATCCATATAATTATTACTGTTATCTGTATTAAATTTTCATCCATCATTTTTATAATTTTCTTTTCTATATTTTCATTGCCAACTACAACGAATAGAAAATCATTTGTATTTATGAAATCTAAGTAATTATCAAGATAGTCATATACATTCATATTAATAGCATTACACTCAATTCCAGGATAAGATAATGTCATTTTTTTCTTAATAGCATTTACTTTTTTCTCGAATACATCTGTTAAATCACATATGTGACGCCCTATATTCGCATAACTAAGAAATTCATTATCAACTATTGATAAATTTTTTGAAATACCACTTTCGACCAATGCTTTGATTGTAAAACTACCAACTGAACCGCATCCTAAAATAATACATTTAGAATTAAATGTTGATAATCCATCCCCTCCACGCTTAGATATATAGGATGTAGATAAGTCTGTTACACTTCCATGAATAATACGTTTATTTAGATTATTATATAAAACTGCATACATTTTTTTCTGTATAATTCGATATCTACTTTCTAATTTTTTTATTTTAAATGATATTAAACAATTAGATATACCATTATTAAAATTTAATATAATAATAGCATTATGATAATTTTGTGCCATATATTTCAAAAATAATTCTTTATTACTTTTATTTGAAAATATTATTTTTATAACATCTTCTAATTTTTTAGGAATTTTATACATTTTATAATCTTCTATTTTGCAAAAGAAACATTTTATATTTTTAAAACTACTATGCTTTTCTCCATATTTATAAGTAATAAGAGATTCTATATATTTATAATTATCTGACACAATATAATCATTTTCTAGTAGTTGTAATCCAGAAAGAATTTGACTTTCATCACTATTTTCTAATATTAATTTAATATTAAATTTTTGTTTTGCATTCCATATTGCAACACATTCTTTATTTATGTCTTCACTATTATTTCCTTTAATACTATCATTAATTAATTTTTTAGCTCTATTAATTGCAATAACTGTTTCTTGTAAATACATTTCAGGATTTGGAATTACTTCATTTCTATCGTATATACATAACATATTATTTGTATATCTATGTGGAATTGTAAAACCTAAACAATCATACATATATATTTCAATAAATTCATATGGAAAATGCTTTGGAAGTCTTAATATTAATGGAATATTATAATTATCAATTTGTAAAATCAATTCAATTTCATTATCTTTTAATTTACATAAAAATCCTTGTCCTATTAAATATTCATATATTTCCTTAAGCAAAATGACTGTTATGCCCTCCCAATGATACTGGAGAATCAGTTGTTACAAAACTATTTTCTTCTTCGTCTTTTCCTAATGGAAATCTGTCTCCAAATTCTTTTTGAATAATTTCAGAAGATTTTTTCTGATTTTGTTCTTGATAAATAGCTTGATCTAATTTTTGTTTTAAATTATTTAATTTTTTTATTATATCTTGTTGCTTTATATAACTAATATTTGCAAATAAATCTTCATCTTTCGGAATTACTGGTTTAAAACAGTGAAAGTTGTCTTCTATTTCATCTAAGATATTTGTTACAGTATCTAATAATGCTATGTCATCACGTTGTTCTTTTCCTGAAAAATGATTACATACCAATATAGTTATTGCAATTCCTTTTAAATCAATGTTTTTATTATCCTTCCAAGCTTTCATATATTTAACAATTCTACGTAATTGTTCTCCATGTTCATTTACTTTTTTAATAAACCAATTTGTAAAGGCTTTTGGATCACTAATTACCCATCCATTAGTTTTATGTGCCAAATATGCAACTTGTTGTTCTTCTCCCTCTATATTTTCAACTCCCATAATATAAATAGGTAAATCTATATGATAATCACCTTTGTAAATAACTCTTATACAAGTATTTTTATCTACTGGAGGAGTATCTGTATGACCATCAACCGCATTTTTTACCCATGTATGGACTAATGTTGTTGTAGGCCAAGACTCTTGATTTTCTGAATATCCTTGCAAATAAACACCATTATCTAAATCGAATTCTTTATCTTCTAACGGTGTTATGGCTGTACGCATAGCATATGAACCTTGCATGCAATATTTTGGTTTATTCCTATTTTTTTCTTGAAAATTATCAGAAATTTTTTCTCTTAATGCATCACGACCTCTTTCAATATTTTCTTTTCTTGTTGGAGATAAACTTATATTACTCTCTAGATCTCTAAAAATACTATGTAGATTTGCCATTTTTAATTCCTCCCACTCTTAATTTATTGATTAATATAATTATACTATTACAAATACAATATTTGGTACTATTTAATATAAGATTTTTCTCTTGATTTATTCCATCCAACTCTAACTTCAAGTTAGATAATTTTGCACTAAGATCATTTATTTGTGAATTTACCTTTGCTTTCTGTGAATTAAGCCTAGATATCTCTGCTAAATTATCCTCATTTTCTATTCCTTTTAATTTTTCTATTTTCTTAATACTCTCTAATACCTTAACTTTCTGTTTTTCAAGCACCTCTATATTATTCATATTATTTCCCCATTATGCCATAAATTTTTATTACTTATTTTAATTATATACTTGTATGTAGATATATGGCAATAATAGGTAAAATATGTTCATTGTACTATATTTTAAGTATTAATTCTAAAAACATTATTAATAAATTATATCTGATATAAAAAAGCTATTACATGAACACATCACATAATAGCCATTTATCAACCAATATTCAACTTCCTAACTCGCCTCTTACCCCATACCATTTATATAAATATCATTCGACAAAACTACATTCTCTTGATTTATCTCATTTTTTACAAACTTCAATTTACAATAAAACTGATCTAATGTATCTATATTTACCTCTTCCAAACTTTTTTTTAACTTCGACATATAAATATCCTTTTTATCTAATTTTGATTGGCTTATTATCTTGAGCATAATATCTGCCGTTGTCTGTATCTTTTGTTGTATATTATTATTCAGATTTCGCCTACTCATTATATTCAACATTTCTCCTTGATGTATATTAGCTACAAACAACTTGTTATTTACCAAAACTGTGTTTTGTAAATTTAAGCTTGGCACGATAAAATCTTGTTTTAATAAATCTGATTCAAGTTTTACAAATTTAATAAATAAATCTAGTATAAAATCTATATTTTTGTTAAATCTATCGTCGTTTAAGTCTAGTGTGTTCATAAATTTAATTACAACTGCATCATTTTCAAATCCATTGTCGCTATCTTTAAAATATAAATCTTGTAAATCTGGATTATATAGATATCTTTTTATAAGTTTATACAAGTTTTTATTTTCAATTTTCAATATAAGAAGTTTTTCATCCATATTATTTAGCTCAAAACCAACATATTTTTGTATAATGTCGTTGTTCAAGCTTGATGTTTTTGATACAACTAAGTCGTTTATCAATAGTTTAAAATCCATTTCAGTTAATTTTCTATAATATGTATCGCTTATTTTTTCGCCTCTTAAATTTCCAACTATGTTTTTATAATTATCAACGATACTTTGTCTTAAGCTATCTCTCTTGCAGTTATATGTGTTAGATGAAGATTTTTCTACTTCTGACTTAACTTCTTCGTCAAATAATTCTCTCGCTTTTTTTATTATTATCTTTTCTTCGTTTATTGCAAATTTATACCCTATTGTACTTTCAGTTATAAATTCACATAGCTCTTTTAATTCGTTGAGATTTCCTTCAAACTTGCTTATTAAAAATATATTTATATCTTCTTTTTTAGAATAAAAACTACTTATGTATAAGTATATCCCTTTGATTTTGTTGTAAATTTCGTCATTTTTATAATTATATCCCTGGTTTATATAAATCAATATATGAATAGAAGCCAATACGGAGTATTTATATTTATTTATATTTGTGTTTGAGTTTTTATAAAAATCTTTATCTAGTGTAGTATCAACTATGCAATTTAATATATTTTTATTTTTTGGTGTTTCTTCTAAATCAAAAATATACTGTAAGATACTTGTTATATTTTTGTATACCTTCTCACTTATATATTGTAATGATGTGAAATAATACTTAAAAGCTTCACTTACTAAATCTTCATCTAATCTAGTTTTGTTTAAATTGAAATACTCTATAAAATACTCATCCTTGTCTATAAGACTGTATTTTTTTACAATATAATCTATATATTCTGCAGAGAATTCAAATTGACTGTGATTTTCATCTATAAATTTAAATAACTCTAGTTCATAGGATTTTTCTCTCTGTCCTAATTTTTTTAATATAGTTTCTATAACTTTATTGTCTTCAGTATATAGCTCACATTTATCTAAAAAATACTCAAATTTTCTTATATATTCTGAAAGTGAACACTTGTCCAAATCTGATTCCTTATATAAATAAGTCATATAGAGCTTCTTATATTCAGATTTGTCTTTTAAAATCCTTTCATTTTGCAATGCAAATTCAACTATATCCTTGTTGTATATTGATTTCTCAACCATTACCTCAAACGATTTTTTATTAAATAAATCGTCACCATATTTAAACTCATTTATAAAAATATCTTTGTTTTTTACAATGTACTCTCTTGTAATATTTTTATCATTTATCTTGTAACTTTCGTTATAACCTAGTTTTATAAGTATATTTGCTTTATCTACTCCTTCAAATTTATAGATTATATTGTTGTTTTTGTTTTTAATTAAAATGCAATTATCTTTTAATAAATCCTTATAATCACTATAACTTAGAATTTCATATTTCAATAATTCTAAGAAGTATTTTTTAAACGAATCTACTTTCTCATCTTCAAGAATTTCATAGTATTTATATTCGTAGATAGTTTTTGTTATAGTAATACAACAGTCTGTTATTATTTTTTCTTCTGTATAGTAAGATACTATATCTTCTATATATGGTTTTATTTTTTCTATTTTGTTATTTTTAATATATCTATAAATAAATGCTTCTAGACATTTATTATATCCTTTTGTATTTTTATAGACTTCCTCCATAACAGTCGCTATATCTAAATCGTAAATATATTTATCGTAATTGTTTAAATTAATCATAAAGTCTATGCTTTTTTTAACAATACTATTATGAACGAGCTCGTCCTTTTGTATAGAGTTACATAAGTTTTTAAAACTAAATACAAATTCTTCATCGTATTTATTTGTTTTTATCCAATAATTCAAATTCATCTCTAAATTATTTTTGTTATTTCTATTATCATAATATATATTTATTATCTTTAATATTTGCTCTGTCTTATCTGTAAGAATATAGTCTCTCTTGTAACATTCTCTCATATATTCATAAATAATGTTGTCCACTAGTTTGTATTTATATATAAATTTTTCACATATATTAATAAAATCCATGTTATCGTAGTAATTATTTTTATACGCTATATTTACTAAATCTATAAAAAATTGCTGCTTTATAAAAATTCCCATAATATCTAGCTCTACAATGTTGTCTGCTATATCTTTAAATATTTTTTCTTTTCTTAAATCTAAATCTTTAGATGATTGTGTATTATTAGTCTTAATTGAGTTGATCATTTCATAAACATTGTCTTGTTTTTTTATAGTATCGCCAAGCTCTATACTTATAGCTTTAATTATTTCTTTATTCTCATCTGAATATAAGTCTACTTTTATGCTATTTCTTATTTTGTCTAAAATTTTCTCGTACTTATCTTGGCTCTTAAATAGATATTTATTTTTTATTAGCAATTCAATCATAGTTTTATTAAACTTCAAATTGTTTTTAGATATATTTCTAGTAAAATCATCTATATTGTTGTATAAAATATATAGTGAAAATTTATAATTCAAATTATCATTTAATATCCCGTCTTTTATATGCATGGTGTTTTTACAAAAATAATTAGTCAAACTATTTTTAAATTCTTTATAATACTCTGGCAAGGCGTTCTTGCTCAATCTTTTAAAATTAAAATCATTATTTACAGTTGCCTTTGTTATTCTAAAAGACTTTGTACATAAAATATCGTCTTTTAAAACAATTATTTCCTTAGGCTCTTCTGGAAGATAATAAAATGCTTCTCTATCGTAATATACAGCATCGCAGCCCATATAATCGCTAAATTTAAGTATTATCCTAGATTTTATATAATTAATATCATAAATCTCTATATGATGAAGATTTTGAATAATTATATTTAAGTACTTATCATCTAGCTCCTTTATCAATATCAATTCCTTTTCTGTAAAATATGTACTTTCTTTTAACTCTTGTTTTAATCTTTCCTCTAAAGCTTCTTTATTACTTTTTGCTAATTTTTGTACATTATCTTCATCTTTTAACTTTTTAATATATTCTAAATATCTTGTGTGATTATTATTATATTGTGCTAATAAAGATAGTTTTTCATTGTATATTGATAAGTGTGATATTAAATCTAGTTTTTGTTTGTCATATGTTATATTAAATCGTCTATATTCACAATATTTTTGTATAATATAGTCAAACATATCTTTATACTTTTTATATAGTTCTACATTTAGCAGTTGTAGTACATACTCATAAATTGATACATTCTCTGGAGTTATCTCTTGTTTTAGAAATGCAATATTCTCTTTTTTATAGAATTTTTCACAGATTTGTTTTATAAATATATTGTTAAATGTTACACTTTTTACCCCATCTAAATACTGTATATCACTTAATATTTTTTCAAATTTCTCTTTTATATCTTCAACATCCAATACTGCATAATACGCCAATCTCGCCTTTAGAGTTTTTCTACCATTTTTTTTATTTTTATATTTCTTTTCATAACTATCTATTAGATATTTATTTTCTTTTTTAAATACATCTAAATCATATTGTTTATATAAAACATATAAAATTCTATAATCAATATAATTTAAATTATCATAAACTTTTTCAAATTCTTCTAATTTATTTTGGTTTAAAAATTCTTCTTTATTTAAAAATCCCTCTATAAAAAAGTAAATCGCCTTTTCCTCATCACCTGTATTATCTTCTTTATAAATATTTTTATCTTTATCTAAAATAATACTCAACTTATCCTTATCATTCTCTATAAATAAAGATAATATATAATTTCTGTATATGTATTTATCTTCTTGGAGTTTGTTTGCTTGGTCAAGCAGTTCTGATATTTTGATTTGTGGATTTTTCTTATCATTTGCTAAATCTAAGATATGTTTGTCTAATAAATCGAGTGCTTGATAGTAGTAATATGTATAGTAGTTTTGACCAACTTGTTGTTTATATTTTTCTAATTTCTCCTCTATATTTCTTTGTAATATATTGTAACTCATATAACCATCACTAACCTTACATGTGTATTTTTAATTGATATAAATTTATTTCCTGTTCAGATTGTTTCGTATAAATTAGAATTCTACAATCTGTATTTATATCTCCTTCTTTATTTTTAGACTTAAACAAATGTCTAAACCTATTCTCATCTTCTATAAGTATAGATGAATTAAACTTGAGCATCTTCTTTTTAAAAATTCGGCTTAAAGTTTTATTAATTGAAGGATGCAGTAAATCTCTACATTTTATTATTTTCATAGTGCAATTTTTATTGTTAGATATGCTGTATTTATAGATATAATCTAAGTCTTCTATATAGTATATATTAAATAATTTTTTTAAATCTATTTCATCTTTTATACTTTGTTTTATAATTGTTTTCTTATGCCTATCTTCTATTTTATTTTTATTTTTAGTATTAGATCTTGCTTTCCTAAAACATTCTTCATATCCTAAAATATAAAAAAATAAGTTGATTTCGTATAGTGTATATATTTTTATATTTAGATTTTTATAAGTATCTAAAGCTGTATGCTCATCTAAGTATTTTAAATATGATTCAAAGCTATTATCATTAAAAATCTGCTCTATATCTAAATTTTCTTTTGATATATTATCTTTTTTATATTTTTCAACATCTTGTTTAAATATATCGTACAGTTCATCTATATTTTTAAACTCAAAATTATAAATATTATTATCTATTTCTGAGTTAATATAACTTCCCGAAACCTCGTTATTCAATATAATCCCCCCTGAATTTATCTTATAAACTGATTTTTATAAACTCTGCAATATCATTATCTTTAAATACTATTTTTTAACACTCAATATATCTTATATTATACTATATTATTTCTTATTTTTTATACGCTGATGTCATTTAATATATTATTTATACAAAAAACTATATTCTCCATAAATTTAATAATCCCTATATTTTATACAAAAATAAAAAAATATAGGATATAATATACATAAATCCAATATTACAGGAGGCAAACAAATGTTATCTTACAACGAACAATTCCAACTAGCATTAGAACTAGCAGTTAAAAAACATAAAGGACAAACAGATAAATCCGGCAACCCCTATATTTTACATCCTCTGCATGTAATGGAAAACGTAAAAACTAAGGATGCTAAAATTGTGGCTATCCTTCACGATGTGATTGAAGATACTGATGTGGATTCTGAGTACTTACTTAAAATTGGACTATCAAAACATATAGTCGATGCTGTTATTTTGCTTACAAGGTATGACGATAATCAAGATTACCAAGAATATATAAAAAACTTAAGTTCTAATAAATTAGCAAAGGAAGTAAAACTTGCTGATTTAGAACATAATATGGATTTAAAAAGACTTCCTTCTTTAACTGAAAAAGATTTAAATCGAAATAGAAAATATCAAATAGCATATCATTATCTAATAAATTGCTAATATCAATAAATACAACTCGTTATGAAATTGTAAATCTAAATTATAAGTATTAAAATTTACACAAATTCCTGTATATTCATATGATATAATGTAGTATATAGGGATTTTATTTTTTTATATTATTTTTTTA
>CAMEPL010000076.1 GCA_945931665.1 uncultured Clostridium sp.
GTAACAAAGAAATTTGATAAAGATAAATTAGAAAAAATAAGATTATTTGTGGGAGTAATAGCATATGCTATAACATTTGCTCAACAAATTATAGGTGGCGGTCATGGTCACGGAAACCAAGATTTAATAAGCACAATAGCATTTATAGCTGTTTACTTAGTAGTAGGTGGAGATGTATTATTAAAAGCAGCTAAAAATATTAAAAATGGTAGAGTATTTGATGAAAACTTCTTAATAACTGTTGCAACACTTGGAGCAATCATAATTGGTGAAACATCAGAAGCAGTTGGTGTTATGGTATTCTATAAAGTCGGTGTATTTTTACAAGGAATAGCAGTTGGTAAGTCAAGAAAATCAATTTCATCATTAATGGAAATCAGACCTGATATAGCTAACTTAAAAATAGGAAACGATATAGAAGTAGTAGATCCAGAAGAAGTTGAAATAGGTGATATAATCGTAGTTAAACCAGGAGAAAGAGTTCCTCTTGATGGTATAGTAATAGAAGGTTCTTCAATGGTTGACACATCAGCACTTACTGGTGAATCAGTACTTAGAAGTGTTAATGTAGAAGATGAAGTACTTTCAGGTTTCATAAACAAAAATGCATTATTAACTATAGAAGTAACAAAAGAGTTTGGAGAATCAGCAGTTTCAAAGGTATTAGATTTAGTTGAAAATGCAAGTAGTAAAAAAGCAAAAACAGAAAACTTTATAAGTGTATTCTCTAAATACTATACTCCAGTAGTCGTTGCGTTGGCAGCTATAATAGCTATAATACCACCAATAATAATAGATATATCAAGCAAAGTAGTTTGGTATGATTGGGTATTAAGAGGATTAACATTCTTAGTTGTTTCTTGTCCTTGTGCATTAGTTTTATCAATACCACTTACATTCTTCAGTGGAATTGGTTTCGCATCTAAAAATGGTGTATTAATCAAAGGAAGTAACTACTTAGAAGCATTAAGATATGTAGACACAGTAGTATTCGACAAAACTGGTACGCTTACAAAAGGTGTATTCAACGTAACAAAAGTAAATGCAGTAAATGTTTCAGAAGATGAGCTTATGGAATATGCAGCATATGCAGAAGCTAACTCAAATCACCCAATAGCTAAATCAATAGTTAGAGCTTATAACAAAGAACTAGATTTAAGCAAAATAGGTGAATATGAAGAAATAGCAGCACACGGTATAAAAGTTAATTACAATGGAAAAACTGTTTTAGCTGGTAATGAAAAATTAATGAAAGTTAATAATGTAAAATATACTCCAGTTACAGAAATAGGAACAGTTGTATATATCGCAATAGATGGTAAATATGCAGGAGATTTAGTAATCTCTGATGAAATAAAAGAAGATAGTAAAGAAGCTATAGCTAAATTAAAACAAATAGGTATAAAACAAACAGTTATGCTTACTGGTGACAACAAAAAAGTTGCAGATGCAGTAGCTGGTAAATTAAAATTAGATAAAGTTTATTCAAACTTACTACCAGATGAAAAGGTAGAAAAAATAGAAGAAATCTACCAAGGTAGAACAGAAAAACAAAAAGTAGCATTCGTTGGTGACGGTATAAATGATGCTCCAGTTTTAGCAAGAGCTGACGTTGGTATAGCAATGGGTGGTCTTGGATCAGATGCAGCTATCGAAGCAGCAGACGTTGTTATAATGAATGACGAACCAAGCCAAATAGCAAAAGCTATAGCAATATCTAAGAAAACAAGTAGAATCGTATGGCAAAATATTATATTCGCATTAGCTGTAAAAGTTATAGTTTTAGCAGCAACTGCTGGTGGTGTTTCTAACATGTGGGAAGCAGTATTCGCAGATGTTGGGGTTGCTTTAATAGCAGTACTTAATGCGATGAGAGCTATGAAGATTAAAGAAGAAAAATAGTATCATAAATTATATAATAATTTATGATAACAAAATAGTACTACAAAAAGATTTGATTTTTATCAAATCTTTTTGTATATTATACTTAAATATACATAGTTTACATACATTAGACAAACTTACATATCAATATAATTTTAAACTTATTATCTACAAAGTTTCAAACGAAATATAACACATCCATGAAGGATTATTTAAATGAAGACTTTTTTTATGAATAAAGGAAGATATCTATTGAAATAGATACGAAATAATTTTCTTATTATAAATTGGTACCTTGCTTAGAAAGTACAAGTACCAAATAACTATAAATAATCAATAATTAAAAAATTAAATATATTTATACGGGAGAGATAAAATGAATAAGAATATACTTAAAGTCGGAAATTTAATCGCAAATCCAGGAGAAAAAGTACAAGGCCATTTAACTCTAAAAGTAGATGAAAACCATGAAGATATAAAAATACCAGTAACATTAATAAATGGGCAAGAAGAAGGTAAAACTGTTGCAATAACAGCAGCTGTGCATGGTGGGGAATATACTGGAGTTTTCGGTCTTATCAAATTATCTAGAGAAATAAAACCACAGGATTTAAAAGGAAAATTAATATTAGTACATATAGCTAATGTATCTGCATTTGAATCTAAGATGCAGTATATTGGACCTATAGATGGAAAAAATCTAAATAGATGCTTTCCAGGGAATAAAAATGGAACCCATACAGAACAATTGGCACACTTAATTTCAAAAGAAGTGTATGGTCAAAGTGACTTTTTTTTAGACTTGCATAGTGGTGATATACACGAAGATTTAATGCCGTTTACCTTATATCATAGGGACGCAAGTGAAGAGGTTAGAGCACAATCTAGAAAAATTGGTGAACTTATGAATTTAGGACCAGTTATCGGTTCTGGTTCAGATTGTGGAAGCATAAATGGTATGGCTATGAAGTATAATATACCAGGTGTATTAGCAGAACTAGGATGCAGAGGAGAATGTAACGTAGACCAAGCTATTTTATATAAAGAAAGAATACTAAATGTATTATATTATTATGGATTACTAGATGGAGAGGTAGATGTACCTAAAGCAGAGGATGTAGATTATGTACATTGTATGTATTGTCTAGATTCTGATATAGATGGGCTATGGTATCCTTCTTATAATGCAGGTGATGAAGTTAGTGAAAATCAATCTGTAGGCTATATTACAGATTATTTCGGAAATATTTTAAAAGAATTTTATTCACCAGTAACAGGAAGAGTTTTATATAATACAACATCACTAGCTATAAGAAATGGAGATCCTTTAGTATCATTTATAAGTAATGTAAATAATTGTACATGTTGTGTAAACTATGGCTTATCAGAATCACATAAAAAAGATAATATATAGTTTCAAATAAAAAATAAATTTATGATATGGAAATAGATATAATAAAATTATTTAATGCATTATATCTATTTTTTTATATAAAAATAGATGATGGTTATTTATTAAAAGATAAAATTCTACAAATAAAACACATATTAATAATATAAATTAAATTATAATTATAATATATATTAGTATATACAATAAATATCACTTATTATCATTATTTAAAACTAATCGACAAAATTAGTTATTACGATTTGGAATAGTTAGAATTAAATTGTATAACGAAGTATAATAAAGTAAATATGTTTTATTTTTTGAAAAAAAAGGTAAAAAGCTGAATATACTATATTTTATTAGTTAAACAATAGGGGGGTGGGTATTGTCGAAAAAAGTATAAAAAGTAAAAATAATAATAAAATGGAATTGAGAATTATCGAAAAAATGTCACTTAATGGGAGATTATATGTTATATTATACTATAGAAAAAACAAGTAGTTATAAGAGTTCTGTAGAACAGATTAATAGGGAAATTGGTGTAAATCCAATGCGATCCCGTCACTGTGATAAAGGGTTGATTTTCATACCACTGGATAAAATTCTGGGAAGGGAAAATTAACAATGCTTTTTAGCCAGGAGACCTGCTTTTATAACATAAATAGAGAACTATTCTACGGTGTATAGGTGTGTTCCAGTAAGTCCTTGTTTATATTGGGGTTAGTTTAACACGCTTTCAAAAGTGTGTTTTTTAATGTTTAAAAACAGTAGATTGAAGTAGATAGTAAGTAAAAATAATAATGGGGTTAAATATATGGATGTAAAACAATTGCAGTATTTTGTAGTAAGCGTTGATATGGGAAGTTTCCACTCTGCAGCAGAGGCATTAATAACAACCCAACCAAACGTAAGTAAAATAGTCAAATCATTAGAAGAAGAATTAAACATGACTTTATTAAATAGAACTAGAACAGGTGTTACAATAACTCCTCAAGGCGAAAGTATTTATATGTATGCCATAGAAGTGTTAAAAAATATAAATATAATTAATGAATTTAAAAAGGGGCAGAATGTTGATATTTTATCGATATCTAGTGTCCCTAGTAACACATTGTCTTTTTATTTATCTCAATTTTATAATAAAGAATCAAGAAAAGATATTAGATTAGATTTCTTTGAAACTAATGTACAAAATATAATGAGAAGAGTTCACGCAAGAAAATCAGATCTTGGCTTTGTATATATTTCAAAGAGAAGTATGTCTGCATTTAAACAACAAGTTAAAACGAAAGGATTAGAATATCATGAATTGACAAAAGCACCTTTATACTTATTTGTTGGAATAAATAATCCATTATATAAGAAAGAAGCTGTAGATGAGACTGATTTAAAAGATATAAAATTAGTTCAATATCAAGAGAAACAATTTTCATTATACAATCATTTAGGTCATATAAAAGAAGATATTATCTATAATGGAGATAGTGTTTCAATATCTTATACAAATAGTGATAGCTTTTTAACTCAGTTGATAAAAAATACTGAATATGGGTCTATTGGGAGTAGCTTTGTTAAAAATCAGTATCAAGAACACGGAATAAAAGCAATTCCTATATTATCGTGTGACAAAAGTATTTCATTTGGATATATTAAAAGAAAAAAAGATATTTTATCTGATTTAGGAAAATCACTAATTACATATTTAGAAGATTTAGATGAGTTTAAAAATTAAATATAAAAATAGAAGGCAGTATTATTTTATATTGTTATCTTAAGGAGGAGGTATTTTGAATAGTAAACAAATATCAAAAAGATTGATTCAGATGGCAATTGTATTAGTAGGAATAAGTTTTATAACTTTTTCACTAATATATATGGCACCAGGAGATCCAGTTAGAGCAATGTATTCATCGAGTGGTGTAATGCCAAGTGAAGAAGTACTGAACCAAACAAGAGAAGCTATGGGATTAAATAAACCATTTTTAGTTCAATACTTCGACTGGCTGACATCATGTCTTCATGGTGATTTCGGGACTTCATATTCTTCAGGAAAGCCTGTTTTAGGAATTTTAATGGATAGATTGATTCCAACTTTGAAACTAGCATTTTTATCGTTAATCATAATGTTGGTAATTTCAATTCCGAGTGGTATAATAGCAGCGGTTAAACAAAATAAGTTTGCAGATTATCTTATAAGAGGGATTACTTTTTTAGGGATTTCTATGCCGAACTTTTGGGTTGGTTTAATACTTTTATATGTTGTAGCTTTAAAACTAAATCTTTTACCTGTAATATCTATAGGCGGAGGATTTAAAACGATGATTTTACCAGCTGTAACTTTAGCATTTGCAATGGCGGCAAAATACACAAGACAAGTTCGTACAGCTGTTTTGGAAGAATTAAATAAAGATTATGTTATTGGTGCTAAGGCTAGAGGATTAAGCAATGGAAAAATACTTTTAAGACATGTATTTCCTAATTCTTTATTACCGTTAATAACATTATTAGGATTATCATTAGGTTCATTATTAGGTGGAACAGCCGTTGTAGAAGTTATATTCTCATATCCTGGGCTTGGTAACTTAGCTGTTACATCAATTACAGCTTATGATTATCCAATAATTCAAGCATATGTACTTTGGATAGCACTTATTTATATGATTATAAATTTAGTAGTTGATATTTCATATACATTAGTAGATCCAAAGGTTAGAGAGAGAGGTTAGTGATGAAAAATATTACAACATTTATAAAGAAAAATAAGATATTTTCAGCACTTATAGTAATGGCAATAGTTATAGCACTTGTGGCAATATTTGCTCCATTTATAGCACCACATGATCCTTATGCAGCAGAATTACAAAATGCATTCCAACCACCAAGTGCAGAGCATTTATTTGGAACAGATAAATTAGGAAGAGATGTTCTATCTCGTGTAATTTATGGAACAAGAATATCTTTAAGTGCATCTTTGATATTAGTATTATTAATATTCTTAATCGGAACAATAGCAGGCGTTCTAGCAGGTTACTTTGGTGGAATTGTAAATGCTATTATCATGAGAATCTCTGATATGATGATTTCATTTCCTGGTATGGTGTTGGCGATTGCAATGGCAGGAATAATGGGAGCTAGTGTTAAGAATGCGATTATAGCTATTATGCTTGTAAGCTGGACAAAATATGCCAGACTAGCGAGAAGTTTAGTTTTAAAAATATGCGAAGAAGATTATATTTATGCGGCTAGAGTTACTGGTTGTAAGACTACAACTATCATAGTTAAATATCTTTTACCAAATATATTACCTACATTAGTTATCACGGCTACAACTGATATAGGTACAATGATATTAGAACTTGCAGGTCTTTCATTCTTAGGATTTGGTGCACAGTCGCCTGCAGCAGAATGGGGACTAATGTTAAATGAAGGACGAGCTTATTTATTAAATTGTCCTTGGCTGATGATTGCACCAGGGATAGCAATTTGTATAGTAGTAATTGTATTTAACCTGATAGGTGATAAATTAAGAGATATTTTAGATGTTAGACAAGAAACTAGCGAAAGTAAAGTAAGTTAAAAATTTAATTGAATACAAATTAAATTAAAACAAATATACATACTAAAAAGAAAAGTGAAAATATAAGGAGGTATTTAATGAAAGTTTTTAAAAGAATAAAAAAGGTAATGATTGCAACATTGATCGCAGCAATGACATTAGGTGCAGTTACAGGATGTAGTTCATCAAAAGATGGCAGCTCATCAGGGGATTCTAAAACATTAAACTTTGGGTGTACAAATTTCTCTGATTCATTAGACCCATCATCAATAGTTAATGCTGCTTGGTGTGTAAGTAGATACGGTATAGGTGAAGGTCTGTATAGATTCGACCAACAAATGCAACCACAACCATACTTAGCAGATTCAGTTGAATCAAATGATGATAAAACTGAATGGACATTCCATATAAGAGATGGAGTAAAATTCTCAAATGGAAAAGAATTAACAGCATCAGCAGTTAAAAAATCTCTAGAGTATACATTCCAACAAGAGAAAGATGGAAAAGGAACTGCACATCCATCTCAATTCTTAAAATATGATACTATAGAAGCTGACGATGAAAAAGGGAATTTAACAATAAAAACAAGCCAAGCATATGCTGACTTAAGTGCTGTTTTATCAAATCCACTATTCGTAATAGTAGATGTTGATGCAGATACTGATATGGCAGACCAACCAATAGGTACTGGACCATATGCAGTTGAAAAGAAAAATGAAGGAACTTCTTTAGAAATGGTAGCTAATGAACACTACTGGAATGGTGAGGTTCCTTATGAAAAATTAAACATCATATTCATAAAAGATGCTACATCTAAATATATGGCTCTTGAAAATGGAGATGTTGATGTTATAGAAAATATATCAAATATAAGTGATTTAGAAAAAGTTAAAAAATCAGATAAATATAATGTATCAGAAGTAGTTGGAGGAAGAACTGGTTTCGCATATATAAATCAAAAAGAAGGTAGTCCTCTTGCAAATGATGATTTAAGAAAAGCAGTTCTTATGTCTGTAGATGATGAGACTTTATGTAATACTACAGTTGGCGGAATGTACGAAGCAGGTATATCTGTATTACCATCAAGTTTAGATTATGGATATAATGAATTAAAAGATGCTACTCCATATGATGTAGAAAAAGCTAAAAAAATATTAGATGAAGCTGGTATAGTTGACTCTGATGGAGATGGATACAGAGAATTTAATGGAGATGGAAAAAATATACAATTATCATTCTTAACTTATGATAGTAGATGCTTAAAAGAGTTCTCTGAAGGTACTGCTGCTAACATAGAAAAAATCGGAATAAAAGTTAATGTACAAGAAACAGATGCAGATACTGAATGGAATAAACTTACTGCAGGTGAATATGACTTATTATCAAATAACTGGTTAACAGTTCAAGTTGGAGATCCAATTGGATACATGGAAAACTGGTATAGTAAATCAGACGCTAATTACTGTTCATACAAAAACGAAAAATACGACAAATTATATGAAGAATTATTAGTTGAAACTGATGAAGATAAAATAAAAGCTTTAGTACAAGAAATGCAACAAATATTAATAGACGATGGTGCTGCTTTAATACATGGTTACTATAAAGGAAACATATGTAGCTCAAAATCAGTTGAAGGGGCAAATGTTTATACTGCTGACTACTATTGGATAAGTACAGCTATAAAACCAGCTGAATAATTGAGATAATTAAAATCTGGAGGAGATGAGTGATCTTATGTTAAAGATAGATAATATAACTGTTCAATATGGAAACAATAAACCAACAATTGAAGATTTTAGTTTAGAGATTAGTTCAGGTGAAATAGTAGCCATAGTTGGAGAAAGTGGAAGTGGAAAAACTACTGTCATAAGATCAGTACTAGGTCTACTTCCAGGTCAAGGTAAAGTTACAAAAGGGGATATCATCTTTGAAGGTGATTCCCTTCTAAGCTACACTCAAAAACAATGGAATCAATGCAGAGGAACTAAGATGTCTATGATTTTTCAAGATTGTGGTGCAATGATTAATCCAAATAGAAGAATAGGTAGTCAATTCGTGGAATATATTAGAGTCCATGAAAATATGCCTAAAGATAAGGCAAAAGAAAAAGCTATTGAAATGTTAAATAGAATGAGACTTCCACAAGCAAAGGATATAATGAGAAAATATCCATTCCAACTAAGTGGTGGGCAACGTCAGAGGGTTGGTATTGCTATGGCTATGACTTTTCAACCAAAGCTTTTAATAGCTGATGAGCCTACAAGTGCACTTGATGTAACAACTCAATCACAAATTGTAAAAGAAATGATGGAACTTAGAGACAAATATGACACATCTATTATGATAGTTACGCACAATTTAGCAGTTGCAGTATATATGGCTGATAAAATAATTGTAATGAAAGATGGGGAAGTTGTTGATAGAGGGACTAGAGACGAAATATTAAATAATCCAAAGAGCGATTATACAAAACGATTACTAGCATCTGTTCCAACATGGAGGGAGGAACAACATGCTTAAAACAAAAAATACTATATTAGAAATTAATAATGTGGTGAAAGAATTTCCAGTTGGTAAAAATGGAAAACTGACAGCTTGCAACAAAGTATCACTTTGTTTTGAAAAAGGAAAAACATTGGGTATTATAGGTGAGAGTGGATGTGGAAAAAGTACATTAATGAAAATAATAATGCAACTAGAAGAGCCAACATCTGGTCAAGTTTTATACCATGGAGAGGATATTACAAGATTAAAGGGAGAAAAACTACGCCAACATAGACGTAATATGCAGATGGTATTCCAAGATCCAGCAACTGCATTTAACCCTAAAATGAAAGTAAAAGATATTATATGTGAGCCACTTTTAAACTTTGGTTTAATTAAGAAAAGTCAAAAAGAAGAAGTTGCTAAGGAATATCTTGAAATGGTTGAATTACCAGCAGAATTTATGGATAGATATCCACATAATATGAGTGGAGGTCAGCGTCAACGTATAGGAATAGCTAGAGCATTAGTTTTAAATCCAGAAATATTAATACTTGATGAATCAACTTCTGCACTAGACGTATCTATACAAAAAAATATTATATATTTAATTAATAAACTACAAAAAGAGAGAAATCTTACAATAGGTTTTGTATGTCATGATATAGCATTAGTAACGGAAACTAGTCATACAGTAGCTGTTATGTATTTAGGAAATATAGTTGAAATATTACCAGCTCACAAATTGAGTAAATTAGCTATGCATCCATATACAAAGGCACTAATGACATCTGTATTTGATTTAAAAATGGATTTTTCACAACCAATACAAGAAATAAATAATGATATATCTAATGAAATAGATAATGTAAATGCATGTCCATTCAGAGATAGATGTGACTGTGCCATAGAAGTTTGTAACAGAAAGATGCCACAATTAAGAAAGACATCAGATAGTCATTATGTAGCATGTCACTTAGATTTTACTGTATAAAAATATTCTTAATAAATATATAAGGGAGTTTTGATAAATAGAAAAACTATTTTTCAAAACTCCCTTTATTTTAATTATTGATTATTAAATTACATATAAAAGAACACATAGATATTGGCATATACTACCTAACAATATGAATATATGAAATATCTCATGAAATTCAAGTTTTTTCAGTTTAAGAAATTTAGGTTTTGCTCCATATATAACAGCGCCTATTGTATAAAGAATTCCTCCACCTACTAATAACATAGTACCAGTAGTTGAAAGTGATTTAGAAAGAGGTACAATTAAAAATATTGCACACCAACCCATGATGACATAAATCATAGTAGAAATCCAACGAGGGCTATTAAACCAGATTAATTTAAATGATACGCCTAAAATAGCTATTAATACTTCAACAGCAAATAAAACCCAGCCTTTCACTCCATTTAATGAGATTAGACAGAAAGGGGCATAAGAGCCTGCTATTAAAATAAAAATCATGGAGTGGTCTATTCTTCTAAGAAACTTAATAGTATTTTCCTTTGCTATAACTAAGTGATATGTAGCAGATGCTGAATAAAGTAGAATTAAAGATATTCCAAAAATAATTACTGCTGTCAATGCAATAGGGGATGGATTTTCTAATGTAGTCTTTATTACTAAGATTAATAAACCAGCAAATGATAAAATCGCCCCAAATAAATGTGTAAAACCGTTTATCGGTTCTCTAATATATTTAGCCATAATATGTATACCTCCTCTATATATAAATTTAAGAATTATTTATACTTTAAATACTGACTTAATAAAGTATTTTATAGATAATTATAAATACTATCTTTTAATATAATTATATCTAGATTATTATTTAATGTATGCAATTAAATACAGAAATAAGAATACTAATTAATAAGATTAACAAAAATAAAAATAATATTTAATAAAAAAATATAAAAAAAGTGTTGACGGATATATTTTATGGTGGTATAGTATTACTTGTCCTTGAGACAGGGACAAAAACTTCTGAAAGCGAGTAA
>CAMEPL010000077.1 GCA_945931665.1 uncultured Clostridium sp.
TATTTAACAACTTTGTGATAAGATTATATAATTAATATACCAATTATATAATCTTATGTTATATCATCTGAAAATACTTCTTCATCGATTTTTAACATAGATCTAGGATCTAGTTATATATAAAGCACTTCCTAAATTTTAATCTTTTAAATGTTTTATTATTAAGTTAGATATGGTTTTCTAGTATATACACAGCTTACCGTAATTTAAAAGTAAAATTATTGGAAATTAATTTAGGGCGAAATCATGTAGTATTAGTTGTAAATTATAGAAGTATTTTGGATAAATTCAACTTTTCTATTTTGAATTTGTTCTTTTGTTATAGACAATTTTTTTGTCACAAATTGCATAAATATATTATATAATCGTTCTATTTTATTTAAGTTCTGTATCATATATAAAAATGTATGCCATGCTAAATAATTATTTAAGTATTTAGTGGCTACTCCATGGAAATTTGCTAGCCAATGAGATAGTTTTTGATGATACATAAATACATTGCGTACACTGTAGACGGGTTGACTCATTCTATTTCTTACTTTTTTAAACTTTACATTGAGTTTGGTAGCTACATCTCTATAAAGACCGCTATTAAATGCACATAAAGTAGCATTTTTATCTAATCTATTTTCAAAAAATGACAACACATCTTGATAAAAACATTTATTATATCTATTAAAATGTGGATTTTCTATGATTCTTGTAAGTAAGTGACCGTTTTTGTCCATTGCTGTATTAATTTTTACTTGTATAGGATTTATATATTTTTCTGGATTTTTCAACAAATAATGTGGATTTCTGAAAGTCCAACCTACACATCTAGACAAATCATCGTATTTGAAATTGTGAAAGCAGCGATCTTCATCTATACTTTTTTTATAACTTTTACCTTTAAAAGATTCATTTAGATTAAATTCATCTGTAGATACAATGCCTTCAAATACTTGATTTCTCAACGATAGATTTAATACATCTAAAATTCTATGGCGCATAAAAAATGATGTTGGAACACTTACAGATACTTTTTGAGCACAATATTTTATAGTTCCACCTTCAACCATAAAACGACAATATTTTAACCATGTATAAAGACTTAATTTAGTATTAGAAAGGGGAGAAAAACTTCTCTCATCAAATGTAGTTCTACAATTTTTGCAAATATATCTTTGACGATTATTTGTTACTCCATTTTTGCTTAGCTCAGTATGATCACATCTTGGACATTTTAAGACATTTTTAGATTTTTTTTGATGAAATTTATACATTGTATAAATATCCAATTTGGAATTAGATTTATATGGAGGTTCATAACATGATTTTAAGTCAATTTTGTTATAATATGCTGCACTAATTATTTTCTGAATTATTGATATTAAAGATTCAAGCTCGCTTTGAGATAGATTTTTAATAGTTGAATTATTTGTTATAGATTTTAAATTTTCAGGATTAAACACTCCAGCTTCTTTTTTTGTAAACATAATTTCACCCTTTTTATCTTAAGATTTCGACTATAATTATAACCACCTTAATTATATCCACATAAAAACTTTCTATACAAATTTCACAAAGTTATTAAAAAGAATAACAATAGGTTAAGATCTTTTTAGAAACGATATTAAATTATAGAATTATTAAAAAGGCAGCAATAGATTTAGAAAAGATGTTAAATTATCAAGTTATTAAAAATAACAACATTAAATCTAAAAATATATAAGTAATATATGTGATAGGGTGGGGATATAAAGAGAATAAAAGATTAAAATTGTGTTATATAGGGCGATAAGGCGGATATTATATGAAAATAAGGATAAACATTTGGTGAAATTGGTTGATATATGTTGTCGGATGGTGTGGCAGATTATGGGTTAAATGTTGTTTTATTTGTATTAAAAGACGAATTATATCCGAATGAAAAATAAAAATATATTAATTTTATTTGTATTGTTGACTTTTTTACTTAAATATTTTAAAATAATATTCGTAAATATGACTGTAAAATTAATTTAAATAGGAGGTATCATTTTATGAACCAAAATGGAACATTCATGCAGAGGCTGTTTCCAATATTAACAAATAAAGAGGTTGACAAAAAAACTGAAATAATGGCCGGGTTAACAACATTCTTAACAATGGCATACATAATAGCTGTCAATCCAAGTATATTATCAGAGACTGGAATGCCGGCGGGGGCACTTGTAACATCTACTTGTTTAGGTGCTGCTGTAGGTTGTTTCTTAATGGGATTATTAGCAAACATGCCATTTGCACTTGCATCAGGTATGGGACTTAATGCTTATTTTGCTTATACTGTAGTAATTGGTATGGGTGTAAGTTGGCATATAGCGTTAACAGCAGTATTTATTGAAGGTATAATATTTATAATTTTATCATTATGTAAAGTTCGTGAGGCTGTAGTTAATGCAATTCCTAAAAACTTAAAGATAGCAGTTTCAGGTGGTATAGGATTATTTATAGCATTTATAGGATTAATAAACTGTGGTTTAATAGTAAACAACGAATCAACATTAATCGAAATGGGTGAATTCAATGTAGCAATAATAATAACTTGTATAGGTTTAGTTGTGACAGCAGTTTTAAGTAAGAAAAATATAAAAGGATCTATATTAATAGGTATAGTTGTTTCTTCAGTACTTGCTTGGGGATTTGCTTTAATAAATCCAGAGGCTGCAGCTGCTCTTAAAATTTATTTACCAAATGGAATATTCAAATTTGAATCACCAGGTCCAATAATAAATAAATTAGATTTCACTTATATTACTAACCCAGAAACAGCATTCAACTTTATAACTATATTATGTACATTCTTATTCGTAGACTTCTTCGATACTGTAGGTACTGTAGTTGGGGTTGCTTCAAAAGCAAACATGGTTGATGAAGATGGAAAAGTTAAAAATGTAGGTAGAGCTTTACTTGCAGATGCATTTGCAACTACTATAGGTGCTTGGTTAGGTGTTACAACTGTAACAACATTTGTTGAAAGTTCTACAGGTGTTCTTGAAGGAGGAAAAACTGGATATACTGCAATAACTGCAGGTATACTATTCTTAGTTGCTATGTTCTTCTCTCCAATATTTATAGCGATACCTTCTTGTGCTACAGCTCCAGCGTTAATTTATGTTGGATACTTAATGTTAAGTGAAGTTAAGCACATAGAATTTGATAATATAACTGAAGGTGTTCCTGCATTTATAACAATAGCTGGGATGGCTTTAACTTACTCAATAGGTGACGGTTTAACATTAGGTGTATTATCTTATGTATTCATAAATTTATTATACAATTTAATGGCTAAAAAAGAAGAAAGAAAACACGTATCAGGTGTTATGATAACTTTAGCTATTTTATTTATACTAAAATTATGGTTTATGTAGTATAATAATACTAGAGCTTCTAGTATAATAGTATAAAAATAAGTGGTGCTTTTATACCAGTAGATAATTACTGTATGGAAGCACCATTTTTATGTTATAATCTATTAGGAGATTTATAATATATTAAATTAAACTAGAAAAAATGGTAATAATTAAATATATAAAATTTTATATAGGTAAAGGAGAATAAATGAGAGAAGTAGAATTATTAGCTCCTGCTGGTGATTTAGAAAAATTAAAAATAGCTTTTATCTATGGTGCCGATGCCGTTTATATAGGTGGAGAAATATTTGGTATGCGTTCTGCTGCTAAGAATTTCTCAAAAGAGGACATGATAGAAGGTGTAGAATTTGCACACAGCATGGGGAAAAAAGTATTTGTAACAGTGAATATAATCCCTAGAAGCGAGGATTTAATTAGTTTAGCTGATTATATAAAAGAATTAGATGAAATAGGTGTCGACGCTGTTATAGTAAGTGACGCCGGTGTATTTAACATAGTAAAAAAAGCAGCTCCAAATATGGAAATACACATAAGTACTCAAGCGAGTACATCTAACTATGTGGCTGCTAATTTCTGGTACAATCAAGGTGCCAAAAGAATAGTAACTGCAAGAGAGATGTCTTTTGAAGAGACTAAAGAACTTAGAGAAAACACTCCAGAAGATATGGATATAGAATCATTTATACATGGGGCTATGTGTATGAGTTATTCTGGAAAATGTGTAATAAGTAACTACACGACAGGAAGAGATGCCAATAAAGGTTCTTGTGCTCAATCTTGTAGATGGAAATACAACTTAGTTGAAGAAAAAGGCGGAGAGTACGAAAATGTACTAGACGACGAAGATTACCAATTCTTCTTCAACACAAAAGATTTATGCATGATTGAATATATACCAGAAATATTTGAAAGTGGTATAACAAGTTTAAAAATAGAAGGTCGTATGAAAACAGCTTATTATGTTGCGACAACTGTAAGAGCTTATAGAATGGCGATCGATGCTTATTATAAAGATCCAGAAAACTGGAAGTTTGACCCAATGTGGTTAGACGAACTTAAAAAAGGAAGTCACAGAGACTTCTCAACAGGATTTTTCCTAGATAGACCAGGTAAAAATTCAAACAACTACGAATCAGCTTCATATATAAGAAATTACGATTTTATAGGAATAGTAAGAGATGTTCTTGACGATGGATATATAATTGTAGAACAAAGAAATAAAATGTCTGTAAATGACGAAATAGAAGTAATAGGGCCTTATAAAGAAACTATGTTTACAACTATTTTAGAAATGTACAACGAAGATGGTGAGCCGATAGAATCAGCTCCACATGCTAGACAAATAGTTAAGATGAAATTAGGTATTGAAGTTGATAAAAATTATATACTTAGAAAACCTATAATTAAGGGTTAGGGAGGAAAAAAATGTTATTAGGAAGAAATAGTAAATGCTGGTGTGGCAGTGGCGAAAAATATAAAAAATGCCATATGGAATTTGATGAAAAATTAAAAGAATACGCTAAAGCTGGTTACCAAGTGCCTACTAGAGATATGATAAAAAATGAAGAACAAATTGCAAAAATAAAAGAAAGTGCAAAAATAAATACAGCAGTACTTGATGAAGTTTCAAAACACATAAAAGTTGGTATGACTACAGATGAAATAAACACAATAGTTCACGATTTCACTGTTAAACACGGTGCAATACCTGCTCCACTTGGATACGGAGGATTTCCTAAAAGTGTTTGTACATCAATAAACGATCAAATATGCCACGGTATACCTTCAGAAGACGACGTTCTTAAAGAAGGAGATATCGTAAACGTAGACGTATCGACAATATTAGACGGATACTACTCAGATGCATCTAGAATGTTTATGATAGGTGAAGTTAGCGAAGAAGCAAAAAGACTTGTTGACGTGACTAAAGAATGTTTAGAAATGGCTATAGCAAAAGTTAAGCCTTGGACACCACTTGGAGTAATAGGAGCTACTATACAAGAACATGCTCACAAAAACGGCTACACAGTAGTTAGAGACTTTGGTGGTCACGGTATAGGTCTTGAATTCCACGAAGATCCATTTGTATTCCACTATGGAAATGCAGACGAAGGAGTTCTTATGGTGCCAGGAATGACATTCACTATAGAGCCAATGATAAACCAAGGTGGATATGAACTTTATATAGACCAAGATAACGAATGGACATCTTACACAGAAGACGGTAAATTATCTGCTCAATGGGAACACATGATATTAGTAACAGAAGATGGTTGCGAAATATTAACTTACTAATAATTTGTTAATAAAATAATTTATTTATATAGAAAAATTATTAATAAACAAACTAAATTAGTAATAAATCAAATGTTTTAAAATAAAAAACTCAGTAAAATAAAATTTTACTGGGTTTTTTATTATATTAAGATAGATTTTAATCTATATTTTGGTATACTAGTAATATAAAGTTAAAATATAATTAAATAGAGGGGGGATTTTAGATGTTTACAGTAGGAATTGTAATGATAGTTCTGGGGATAATTGGATTAATAGTATCGATAATTTTAATTATAACAGGGAAAAAAGAAGTAGTATATTATAATAGTGAGTATTTATTTGGAAATCAAGATGTAAATACATCAAGTAACCAAAGTAAAACAAATACACAAAGAGTGTGTCCAAATTGTGGTCAGGTAATAGAGGAAAATGCTCTATTTTGTATTAAATGTGGCTATAAGCTATATTAAATTTAATAAGTTAGGGAGATTGATTAATTATGAAAATTTGTAAAAATTGTGGAAGTACAAATTCAAATGATTTGTACTATTGTAAAAATTGTGGAACGAGTTTAGGAGAGCCAATAAGGGAGCCTAAAAACAACAATTTAAAAATAGCGATACCATTACTAATTGCGAGTATTGTGTTGATAATAGGTGGAGTAGTGTTTTTAAGTCAAGATGGATTTAACTTTGGAAAAAATGATACAGCGTCTTTAGAACAGCAAGTAAATTCAGGCTCTGTTTCAAATAGTAATAATGATGAGTATAATACCAATAACGATGTTAACAGAGATAATGATAGTTATGCCAATAATGATATAAATGACTCAAGCAGTTATAGTAGTGACTATATTATTCCAGATAGCAACACAAGATACTTATCAAGAAGTGAACTTATGGGATATAGCAAAGAACAATTGGCATATATAAGAAATGAAATATTTGCAAGACATGGATATGTATTTGAAAAAGCAAAATACAGAAATTACTTCTTATCAAAACCTTGGTATACACCAGACTACAGTTTTAATTATGAATATGATTTAAATAGAGTCGAAAAGGCAAATGTCGATTTGATAAAAGAGTTAGAAAGATAACTTTTAGGTAATAATTCCCATGGTATGTAAAAATGAATAAAAACAAGATAAATGTGGTAAAATAAAAAGAAAATCTATCGGAGGGAAAAATGAAGTCAAAAGTAGGAATTATCGGTACCGGAATGGTTGGAATGAGTTATGCATACTCAATGGTAAACCAAGGTACATGTGAAGAGATAGTCTTAATAGACATAAATAAAGAAAAAACAGAAGGTGAAGCGATAGACTTAAATCACGGTCTTAGTTTTGCTCCACGTAAAATGAAAATATATTCTGGAGATTACAGCGATTTATCAGACGCATCATTAGTTTGTATAACAGCAGGGCCTCCACCACTAGAAGGCGAAACAAGACTAGATACAATACATAAAAGTATAGCAGTAATGAAAAATATAATATCTAGTTTAAAACAATCAGAATTTAAAGGAATCATATTAATAGCTACAAATCCAGTAGATATTATGACTTATGCAGCATGGAAACTATCAGGTTTTGACAAATCAAGAGTAATCGGTTCAGGAACTACTCTAGATACAGCAAGACTTAGATCAGCACTTAGCGAAAAACTAAACGTAAACGAAAAAAACATACACGCTTACGTAATAGGAGAACACGGAGATTCACAATTTGTTCCTTGGAGTTATGCGCTTTGTGGTCCAAAACCAATATACCACTTTGCAGCCAAAAACAGAGGTATAACTTTTGATGATCTTACTGAAATTGAAGATGAAGTCAGAAATATCGCATATAAAATAATAAAAGCAAAAAGAGCGACTTACTATGGAATCGGTATGTCACTTGCAAGAATAACTAAAGCTGTACTAGACAACGAAAACAGTATACTTAGTGTATCTTCATATTTAGATGGAGAATACGGCCATGACGATGTATATATATCAGTACCAAGCGTTATAAATAAAGATGGTGTCAGAGAAGTTGTAGAACTTAGTCTAGATAAAGAAGACAAAGAAAAATTCGATAGCTCTGTTAAAATAATGAAAGAAAATATCGCAAAACTTGATTTAGAATAAGAAGCTTGATTTGGATAAATAAAAAGTGTCACAAAATATATTTGTTGTATTTTGTGACACTTTTTTTGTCTAGAAAATTATATTTTTCTAAAACTAAAAAATCATCTAAATATCTAATTAGACTATTATATATTTACATAGTGATTTAGTGCATTATAACTCTATTTAACAACTTTGTGAAAAAATATTACATCTACGGTATTATAGAACTATTTAATAATTTTGTGATAAACAATGCTAAATCTGTGGCAATGTAAAACTATTTAACGACATTGTGATAAATAATATTGAATTTAAGGTGTCGTAATCTAATTTAAAAGTTTTGTGACAAATTTATAAACTAGATTACAGGTAAAAGATTTATAGTAATAATATAAAATATAGATTGTAAAAATGATTTTACAACTTGTCTAATAGTATAGATTTTATTTGGAAGTTACAATGCCATAATTTATTTATCTATATTTATCTATATTTATCTATATTTATCTATCACAAAGTTGTTAAATAGAATAATAATAGCAGGAAAAGTCATATGTAAGTATATTTATGTGAGGTATAAAGTGTATGCAACTATAGTAGTATATAAAAGTAGAAAAGAAATTTGGATAAAAAACTAAATAAGATTATAGGAAGGTCTTAAATAATTGTATTTTTTAATCGAATAGTAGAAATAAAGCTTTATTTAAAAAAACAAAAAAATAATTCCTAGTAGAAAATAATGTTGAGAAATTAAATATCATAATACTAGATTTAATAGCAAATATAATACTAAATATAATAACAAGTCTCATGTCAGATAAAATACCAAATGTAATATAAAATGATAAATGAAATTGGAATATCAAAAAATAAACAATTTCAAAAATATACCTAAATGATGATTTTAATAATTAGTTGATAATTATTATCAGCGATGCTATAATAAAAATAAAATGATAATTATTATCAATAAGGAGATTATGGTTATGAATATAGACTGCATAAAAAATTGTGATAACAAAAGCTGTGAAAATAAAATAAATTCATCGTATATAAAAAGAATAATAAGATTAATTGGGCCTGTGATTTTGGGATCAAAACCAGCTGAGATAGTGAATATTCCAGGCGGAGCTGAGGATAAGAAGAAAAAGTTAAATGAGATAAAAGAATTTTTTGATGGATGTAGAAAGATAAAATATGAAATTATAAATGTAAATGACAACAGTAAAAGGGTGTTATTTATAAATGAGAAATCTATGAATAGGTGTTTAGAAGATAAAAAATGTAGAAACTTTTTAAAGTTTTTGGGATATCCTAAAGAATACAATTTTGAAGAGTATATGAAAGAGCTTGTATTGAGATTAGAATCAGAAGAATTTCCACATGAAATAGGAATTTTCCTTGGATACCCTTTAAAAGATGTACTTGGATTTATGGGATATGGAAATAAGGAATTTGTAGAAGTTTGTAGTTGGAGAATTTATGGGGATAAAGAGATTTCTCAAAAGGTTTACAACAGATTTGTTAGGGATAAGATAAAGATGCATGAGCTAGTTGAGAAAATGTCTATTAACGAGTTAAGAGCAGTTATATAGGTAAAAATTATGATATCACAAGGTAAAATTTTAAATGACGAAATATAAAAACTAGCAAATGCACAGTATTTGCTAGTTTTTTTGTGATTTTAGCTTATGTGCTAAAAAATCTGGATCTTTGAAAAATCTTTATAATAAGGCTTTTTTTATATATGACAAAAAATAATAAGTAAAATTACAAAAAATAAAAGGAAATTTAAGTATTTATGTAGAATTTATAAAAATTATTAAAAAAAGGGGGTAGGGTCATGGATTCAGTAGTTGCTATAGATTATGAATCACAAAATATATTGAGAGATACACAACAAGATGAGTTGTTCGATTATGAATATATTTCAGGGGTTATACAACAACATTATTTAACTAAAAAAAATAAATACTTGCCTATTGAAGTTAAAGATGCTTATAAGATAAAACAAATATTAAAAACATGCCAACTTGAAGAAGAGATAGTTCTAAATGAAAAATTATCTGTTAAATTGTTGGGAGAAACTGCAGATGTCGGTGAAGATGGATATTGCTATTCACTTATAACTGGTAAAAATAATGTTTGCTTAATTCCTAATTGTGACAGTCAATTAGTTTTAGGAGTATCTAATTTAAATGTAAAAACTAGAATAAAATCTGCGTGTGTTTATCTACAAGGATGGGGAAGTGTTTTAGAATTTGTGGATTTGTCTGATTGTATAGAAGATGGAGAAACAATATACATAGTAAATAAAATATCAAAAATAGGACAAGATGGATATATATATCGATTATATAGAAATATAGAAGATAATAAAGAAATACTTGAAAGAAAAGAAAGATTGATAAGAGAATTTGGCGGTAAGGTAATTAATTATTTAAACGAAGAATGGCTTGTTATAAATGAAATCAAAAAAGAAGACTTATATAATGAAGAAAAGTTTGCTGCTGTGCTTCACGGTTTTATACAAGACTTTATAAGATATGTATTTACAATAGACTCAATTGTAAAAAAATACTAGTTTTAACTTTTAAAGGTACAATTTAAAAATAACTACAATATGGTATAATATCTACTTGGGATTACAAAAGGAGGTATTATACCATGAAACATAATTATAAAAGTATCTTAATAGAGTACACAGGACTAATAATCAGCTGTATAATAATGGCTGTAGCGCTAAATATGTTATTAGTTCCACAAACTATTGCACCAGGAGGTCTTAGTGGTCTATCTGTTGTAATATCAAAAATTACTGGGTTTCCAGTGTCTAATATTTTATTTACAATAAGTACGCCACTTTTACTTTTCTCGGTAAAAGTTTTAGGTAAAAAAGACGCAATAAAGACGTTTATAGGTATGGCAATTCTTACAATTATGCTTAAAATAACAGAGCCATTATCAGCTATGTCACCTACTGATAATACGCTTTTAGCAGGGATTTCAGGAGCAATATTACTTGGGATATCTCTTGGAATACTTTTCAGAATAGATGCATCAACTGGAGGGACAGATCTTATAGCACTTATGCTAAATAGAGTAATACCAAGTCTTCCAGTGTCAAAATGTCTAAGTATGATAGACGGTACAGTAGTCGTTTTAGCAGGTATTGCTAATAAGAATTTTGAAACAGGTATTTATTCAGCAATTGCACTTTATATAATTGTAAAGATGGTAGATACTATTACTTCAGGATTTGACTATGCTAAAGCCTTCTTTATAATAACTGAGAAAAAAGATGTTTTACAAGAAGCTATTATAAGAGATTTAAGCAGAGGTGCCACTATCTTAGATGCAAAAGGCGGTTATACTAACGAAGATAAAAATGTTATGCTTGTCGTTGTAAATCATAAAAAACAAGAAGTTGCGCTTAAAAAACTTGTTAAGGAACTAGACGAGAAATCATTTATTAT
>CAMEPL010000078.1 GCA_945931665.1 uncultured Clostridium sp.
TTAGAAGCGTTTAAAGAAGTAATAATCAATTAAATCACGGGGGATAAAAATGAGAAGTTACAAAATAGAGAGAAATACACTGGAAACTCAAATTGTAGTAGAGATAGATTTAGAGGGTACAGGAAAGGCAGAGATAGATACTGGAGTAGGATTTTTTGATCATATGCTTACGCTTATGGCGTTTCACGGGAAGTTCGATATGAAAGTAAAATGTAGTGGCGATACTTATGTAGATGACCACCATACAATTGAAGATATCGGAATTGCACTTGGTGAATGTGTAAAACAGGCGCTTGGAGATAGACGTGGGATAAAAAGATACTCTACAGTTTTTATACCGATGGACGAAGCATTAGCACAAACTAGCATAGATGTCAGCAACAGACCGTACTTAGTATTTAATGCAGAGTTTACTGATGAAAGAGTTGGAAATATGGCAACTCAAATGGTAAAAGAATTCTTCAGAGCATTTGTAAATGAATCACGAGTTACACTACATATAAATTTACTATACGGAGAAAACGACCATCACAAAATAGAAGCAATATTTAAATCTTTTGCAAGAGCATTAAAAGATGCAATTGAAATAATTTCAGATGAAGTAGCTTCATCAAAGGGGGTTTTATAATGAATATTATAGTTGATTATGGATTAGGAAATCTGGGCTCTGTAATTAGAGGGTTTAACAAAGCAGGAATAGACACAAAATTATCTAGAGATTTAAATGAAATAAAAAATGCAGACTCGCTAATACTACCTGGAGTTGGGGCTTTTGGAGATGCAATGAACAAATTAAATCAGCTTGAATTAGTAGAACCGATTGTAGAGTTCTCAAAGAGTGGAAAATATATGATAGGTATATGTTTGGGGATGCAGATAATGTACGAACAAGGTACAGAATATGGAACTCACAAAGGCCTTGGTCTTATAGAAGGATCTGTAGATTTTTTAGATATAGATTTAAAAGTTCCTCATATGGGATGGAATGATTTGAAATTTGAAAGAGGAGATGATCCAATTTTAAAATACATAAAAGAAGGCGACTATGTATACTATGTGCACTCATATTATGCAAATTCAAGTAATAAAGAATTAGTTGCTTATTCAGAATACGGCAAAAAAATCCCAGGACTTGTGAGAAAAGATAACGTATATGGACTTCAGTTCCATCCAGAAAAAAGTGGGCAAGTAGGTGCAGATATATTAAGAGCATATAAGGAGTTGATTGTAAAATGATAATTTTTCCAGCGATAGATATAAAAGATAATAAATGTGTAAGACTTACACAAGGTGATTTCGACAAAGTAAACGTATATGGTGAAGATCCATCACTTATGGCGAAAAAATGGGAAGATTGTGGTGCAAAATTTATACATGTTGTAAATTTAAATGGCTCAAGAGATGAAGTGGGAATAAACGACGAAACACTAGCAAAAGTTGCAAAAGCAGTCGATGTTCCAATCCAAGTAGGGGGTGGGATTAGAGATGAAAAAAGAGTAAAGGAGCTTTTAGATTTGGGGATAAATAGAGTAATCGTAGGTACTATGGCGATTGAAAACAAAGAATTATTAAAAGAATTAATATATAAATACGGAGCTGACAAAATCGTAGTTTCAATAGACGCCAAAGGCGGCAAAGTTGCAACTCACGGCTGGGAAAAAGTAAGCGATATCGATTCAGTTGATTTATGTAAAGAGCTTGAGCAAATAGGTGTAAAAACAATCGTCTATACAGACATATCAAAAGATGGAATGCTTGAAGGACCAAACTTCGATATATACAAAGAATTGTCACAAGAAACTTCACTAGATATAATTGCATCAGGCGGTGTTACTTCAATAGACGATGTAAAAAGACTGCTAGATATGAATATGTATGGAGCAATAATAGGAAAGGCACTTTATGATAATAGAATAGATCTTAAGGAGGTACTTGATTTATGTTAACAAAGAGAATAATACCATGCTTAGATGTTAGAAATGGAAGAGTTGTAAAAGGTAAAAAATTTAAAGATATAGTTGATGTAGATGACCCAGCGACTTTGGGAAAATTTTATAGCGATAGCGGCGCTGATGAACTTGTTTTCTATGATATAACTGCCTCTAATGAAGAGAGAAAAACTTCACTTGAGTTTGTGAAAAGAGTTGCAGAAAAGATAAACATACCATTTTGTGTAGGTGGTGGTGTTAGTACTATCGACGACTTTACAAACATACTTTTAAAAGGGGCTGATAAAGTATCTATAAATTCATCTGCAGTAAAAAATCCAAATCTTATAAGAGAGGCATCAGAAAAGTTTGGAGCACAATGTGTAGTACTATCTATGGATGCAAAGAAAAACGATAAAGGCTCTTGGAGTGTGTACGTAAAAGGCGGTCGCGAAAAAACAGACTTAGATGCCATTGAGTGGGCGAAAAAGGGAGTTGAACTTGGGGCTGGCGAAATCGTAGTAAACAGTATAGATGAAGATGGAATGAAAAATGGATATGATATAGAATTATTGTCCAAGATAACTTCTGCTGTAAATGTTCCAGTAATAGCATCAGGAGGGGCTGGAAATATGGATGACTTTGTAAAAGCTGCAAAACAAGCAGATGCAGATGGAATACTTGCGGCATCAGTTTTTCATTTTGGCGAAATAAAGATAAATGATTTAAAGCAATATATGAAAAAACAAGGTATAGAAGTTAGAATATAAAAAATATGAAATTTAACAGATAAATATATGGAAGTAAATGGAAAAATAGCGAATATTGAGTTAAAATATAGATATGGTGAAAATTACGATAAAAAGAATATGTTAAAAATAAATTATAAAATATAAATTTTCATACATATAAAATTAAAAAATATGGGGAGATAAATATGAGAGATAATTTAATTACAGAAAAGACATTAGAGGGAAAAATTGATTTAGACGCCATAAAAAACTTAAAGTTTGACGAGAAAGGACTAATTCCAGCAATTGCACAAGATATAGATACTAAAGAAGTGTTGATGCTTGCTTATATGAATGAAGAATCAATAAGAAAAACTTTAAGTGAAAAAAGAGCATGTTACTATAGCAGAAGTAGACAACAACTTTGGACTAAAGGTTTAACTTCAGGCAATATACAAGAAGTTAAAGGACTATATTATGACTGTGATGCAGATTCAATATTAGTTTTAGTAAAACAAAGTGGGGTTGCATGCCATACTGGTAATTACTCATGCTTTTTTAACCCAATTATGGAAAAAGAAAAAATAGATACAAAAGACGTATTAGAAAAATTATATGCATTATTAGAAGATAGAAAATCAAATCCAGTAGAGGGTTCTTATACAAATTACTTATTTGATAAGGGATCAGATAAGATACTTAAAAAAGTAGGCGAAGAAAGTGCAGAAGTAATAATTGCAGCAAAAAATAAAAGCAAAGAAGAAATGACTTATGAAATAAGTGATTTAGTTTACCATACATTAGTTCTTATGGTCAATTCAGGTGTAAAAATTGAAGATATAAAAAAAGAATTAATAAGTAGAGAAAAATAAAATTAGATTTTTTATATAAAATAAAAGTAGGTGATAATAAGAAGCTATAGTTTTATTATTGTCTACTTTTATTTTAAGTATTTAAAAATGTGCCTTTTTATGACAAGATTACTAAAAATTCATCATTGATTATAGAAATTAAATATAGGAAAATGAGAACAATAAATATTATAAAAAAATTATAAGGGGGGATTATCTTGAGATTAAAAAATAAGCTGACAGTAATCATTTTAGTTGCATTGTCTTTATTTTCGCTGACAGGGTGTAGTAATAAAAAAACAAGTGAAGATGAAAATAATATAAATGCAACACTAGCATCTACAACATTATCAGATATGATTTACAATTCATCACAAGAAATAAACAAGGGCCCAACAAAAACCTATGGGAAGATAGCTTACCTAACTATAGATGATGGACCGTCTCAATATACTGATGAAATGGTAAAAATACTAAAAGATAATAATGTAAAAGCTACATTTTTCATGATAGATGGGAATATGAAATCTTATCCAAATCAAGTTAAAAATGCATTAGAAGCTGGAAATAGTATAGGATTTCACAGTGTAAGTCACGATATACACAAGTTGTATAAAACTCCTATGTCTGCCAAAAAAGAATTTGATACTTGTCAAAAGACTTTTGAAAAAATAACAGGAGAGACATCAAATCTTATAAGGCTGCCATTTGGAAGTAAGCCATATACTTCACAAGCATCATATGACAACATAGTAAATGCTGGATACAAAATATGGGACTGGACTTTAGACACTGAAGATTGGAAGTCTACATCACCACAAATTGTTCAAAGTATAAAACAAAATGCAAAGGGAAATGAGATAGTAATCCTTATTCATGAAAGAAAACAAACTGTTGCTGTATTAGATCAGATAATCAAGTATTTAAAATCACAAGGATATGAAATAGTTCCAATAACTCAAACACAAGAAGAGCAAAATTATTGGAATGAAAAATTAGGAAGTCAAGGTTAGAGGTAGGTGGATAAATTGAAAAAAACGCTATATTTAGGATTAGTAAGTTTATTATGCCTATCTATGATAGGATGTTCCAGTAAAAATGCATTTAAAGTAGGTGATATTGAATTTTCAAATCAAGATGTAGAGAGGGTTGAGTCGATATTGACAGCCACTTCAAACTACACAGATGCAAATTATCTTTCTGATTTTAAAAGCTCAAAAGATAATAAAGAAATAACAAGTAAAGTAATAGACTATATGATAGATAACGAAGTTGTATACCAAAAGGCTCAAAGCGAAGGAATAAAAGTAGATGAAAATGATGTAGAGCAAAAATACAATCAAATTAAAACTATGTTAGATGCAAATGGTGATTATAAAAAATCACTAGAAAAAGCTAATATAGACGAAGCATATTTAAAAGAAACTATAAAAAAAGATTTAGTAATAAATAAATATAAAGAGAAGTATGAAGAAGATTTAAAAGTTACAGATAAAGAAATAGAAACTTATTACAACAAAAATAAATCAGACTTTAAAGAAGAATCAATAGAAGCTTATCATATATTAGTTTCGACTTTAGATGATGAAAATAAACAAGTAAGCGATTCTGAAAAAGATAAATTAAAATCAAAAGCTAATAAAATAGCAGAGAAAATAAAATCTGGGGAGGATTTTGAAAAACTAGCAAAAGAGAATTCGGATGATAAAAGTACTGGTAAAAATGGCGGATATCTAGGTTATTTTACAAAGGAAGATAAAAATCCTGAATTTACAAAAAAAGTATTTAGTCTGGATAAAGGCCAAGTATCAGATGTATTTGAAACACCTTTTGGATATGAAATAGTTAAAGTAACAAATAAAAAGACAGTACAAAAACCATTAAAAGATTGTAGAGAAGAAATTGTCAATAGAATTCTTGCAGAGAAATATTTACAACATATACAAACATTAAAGGAAAATGTTGAAATAAAAAGATATTAATTAAAATAATAAAAAGCATATATATCGTTAATATTAGATATGTATGCTTTTTTATTTTAAATTTAGGGAATATATGAAAAAATACATAGATATTGATAAAAATGTAAATAAGTAATATAATTTATTTAACAAATTCATAAACTAGTTTGAAAATTTAAAATAAAGGGTATTCGAAAAGATTTAGTATGTTATGTTAAGTAAAATTTTCATACTATAATAATAGATATTATATGAATTTGAAAATATAACTGGGAGGTAATCTAAAATGTATCCAACAAGAGAAGAAGCATGGGAAATATTCACTGAATATAACAAGGATGAGCATTTAATAAAACACGGATTGACAGTAGAAGGTGTAATGAGACATTTTGCTAATTTATATGGTGGTAATCCTGATGAATGGGGTGTTGTAGGATTATTACATGATGTCGATTATGAATTATATCCAGAAGAACACTGCAAAAAAACTATAGAAATATTAAATGAAAAGGGAATTGACGAAGAAGTAATACACGCAATAATAAGCCATGGATATGGACTTGTAAACGACGTCAAACCAGAAAGCGATATGGAAAAGGTTTTATATACTATAGATGAACTTACTGGGCTTATAACAGCTGCAGCTATAATGAGACCATCAAAAAGTGTATTAGATATAACAGTTAAATCAGTTAAGAAAAAATATAAATCTAAAGGTTTTGCAGCTGGTGTAAACCGAGAAGTAATCGAAAATGGGTGCAAAATGCTGGGAAAAGAATTAAATGAAGTTATAGAAGAGACTATTTTAGGTATGCGTGAAGTTGCAGAAGAAATAGGACTTAAAGGAGATCTTTAAAATATAAATCGAGACGTGCCTGTACTAAATTAATACTTTTATAGTATTGATATCTAGTACAGACATTTTAATGTTTAGAGACATTTTTTAGTTAAAATATAGAAAAATAAAATAACTTGAATAATATTTTATATTAGCCAAATACTATATAGATAATAAGCATGCTAAGGAGATATTTTACGATGAAAAAGCAAAATATATTTAATATAATTCACTTCATAATATATTTAATCTATGCAGTCGGCATAGTATATTTTGTTACAGTAAGAGATTTTCGATCAATTATTTTATCTATTTTAAGTTTAAGTGGAATAATAATATTAATTATATTAAATAAAAAATATAAGCATTTATTTGGAGATTTACTTGTAAATGCCTTAATTATTTTTATAGCTGTGGCTATCTTAGGTGGTACATGTCTGGATTTTTATCAATTTCACCATTTTGATGATGTTTTGCACATAATATCTGGTTTTATCGGATGTATGGTAGCAAAAATAATATTTTATTTTAGTAAAAATGATACAGCTACATTTAGAAAAAAGTTATTTTTCGTTTTATATATGTTTATGTTTAGCATGGGTGTGGCGAGTATTTGGGAGCTAATAGAATTTGGGCTTGATAAATATTTAGGTTTTGACTGTCAAGCTGGTGGCCTTACAGATACTATGTTTGACACACTAGATTGTCTAGTAGGAAGTATTATCGCTACAACATATTATTATTTTAAAATTATAAAAGAAGAAAAAGTTAAAAAATAAAAATTGCCATCTCCTATATTTTAATAAAAATGTGCCCCTGAGTAATATTTAACAGGAGCACATTTTTTAAACTTCAATATATTTATTTCCACAGTATTCTATAAAACGAATTAAATCGCTGTATTTTATAGATAAAGTAGTTGTGTTGAATTGTGGGTGTAGAAGTACTTTTTGATCTTTATTATCCTTATCAAGCAATACTGTAATTTTACCGCAGTCATTTACTATACCAAGTGGAGTAACAGAACCTTTAGTTAATTTAAGCATTTCATATAATTTTTCTTAGTATCTTGTAAAAATAAGTTTTTACAACGAACACCTTCTATCAAACCACTTACACATTCTTTTGCCTCTTCTGCTGTAAACACAGGTTCGTGGTCTACTCTATCATACTTTATATTTAATTTATCTAAAGTCTCATAAACCTTATTTTCTGTATCGTTTGTATCCTCCTAAATAATACCAAATATTAAGCTGTTTGGTGATTTAGTTTTTCTTCTAATTTCATTGTACAAACTATTGTATATATTGAACCACATAATATAAATATGATTCCAACTATCATATTAAAAGGAATAAATTCTTTTAAAATTATAAATGCAAGTATAGGAGCTATAATAGGTTTAAAGAAGAATATAAGTGAAGTCGTGTTTGCATCAGTATATTGCATTGCTAAAAAGTAAAAACAAAAGCCCATACCAGTAACACCTACAGCTATATATATAAATATCGGTATGCTAGATAATGTATATCCACTAAGTAGGGGTACACTTGCAAATGTATCTAAATTATGTGAGATTAAAAAGTCTGAAACAAATCCTATATGACTAAAGAATACAAGAATTAAAAGTTCTAAACTTCCCAAGATAAAACTAAAGCAAGTCACAACAGTTCCACCAAACTTATCCGTAGATTTTTTCCCACAGACACCATAAAATGCAAAAGTAAGTGCAGCTAATATTGTAAATGTAATTCCTAAAAATGATAATTTAGTAGCAAATGGATTTATAATAAATAAAATTCCGACAACTTGTAGTATTAATGCTATAATATTGTGTTTATAGATAGGTGATTTTAAAAGCAAATGAGCGAAAAATAATACAAATATAGGATTGCAACTGAATATGGCAGCTACGACAGATGCTTTCGTATGCATTACAGCTAGTTGATATAATATCATACTTATTACTATACATATAAAACCGAGCCAAGCGAACTGAAAAAAATCTTGTTTTTCTAAATGGATTTCTTTAGCTTTTAATTCTTTTATAGCAAATGGAATTAATACCAAACTTCCTACTAAAAATCTAGAAACTGTCATTTGGATAGAATTAAAATTTCCTGCTACTAATTTTAAGAATATTTCCATAGTACTAAATAAAAAAGTACTCAAAGCTATATATAAATATCCCTTTTTCAAAATAAACACCCCCATAAGTAAATACTATTACTAATATATCCATATTGCAATATATTGACCTATTAAAGAAACAAATAAAAAATATAAATTGTATACAAAATATATAGAAATAAGGTTAGATGATTTATTTTGTATAGAGCTCAACTTATTATTGTGATAGAATATGTTTATATATTTTACTTAGTAAAGAATATAGATAAATATTTAATTAAAAAAGGAGGGATAGTTAATGTCAAATAATGAAAAGTCAACGAATAATGAAACGCGCGATAGTTTTACATCAAAGACAGGGTTTATACTTGCATGTATAGGTTCTGCAGTAGGTATGGGAAATATATGGCTATTTCCTTATAGAGTAGGTCAATTTGGGGGAGCGGCGTTTTTAATTCCTTATATAATATTTATTGTATTGTTAGGATATACAGGCCTTATGGGGGAGTTTGCTTTTGGTAGAATGACACAAACAGGTCCAATAGGATCATTTAAAAAGGCATTAGAAACTAGAAATAAAAAGTGGGGAGGTGTTCTAGGAGCGATACCAGTTTTAGGAGCATTTGGTATAGCTGTAGGATATGCAGTAGTTGTCGGATGGTTCTTGAGATTCTTAGTTGGATTTATAACAGGAAGTGCAATGTCAGCTCAAGATAGTGCTCTTTATTTTGGTGAAATAGCGGGACCTTTCGGAAGTATAATATGGCATGTAATTGCACTTGTTTTAGTATCTATAGTACTTATTTCAGGTGTAGCTAAAGGTATAGAAATGATGAATAAGATAATGATGCCGGCATTTTATATATTATTTATTATAGTTATGGTTAGAGTATTTATGCTAGATGGAGCAGTTGATGGTCTTAAATATTTAATTTTACCACAGTGGTCTTCTTTAGCAGACCCTAAAACATGGATTTATGCATTAGGTCAGGCATTTTTCTCACTTTCTCTAGCAGGCTCTGGAATGATAGTATATGGAAGTTATTTAAAAAGAGATGTTGATATTATCTCTAGTGCTAAAAACACAGTAATATTCGATACTTTAGGTGCATTTTTAGCAGGGTTAGTTATAATACCAGCTGTTTTTGCATTTAACTTAGATCCAGCATCAGGACCACCGCTTTTATTTATAACTATACCATCAGTATTTAAACTAATGCCGTTTGGTAGATTTTTCGGAATAATATTCTTTGTATCTGTTTTATTTGCATCAATAACTTCTTTAATGAACTTATTAGAAGTTCCAATAGAAGCAGTACAAAGTACTTTTAAGTTAAACCGAAAAGTCTCAGTTGCAATAGTAGTAATAGCAGCATTTTTATTAGGACTATTTGCTGAAGATGGAGATGCATTAGGAGCATTAATGGACTTTGTATCAATTTATATAATTCCATTAGGGGCATTTATATCAGGCGTTATGTTCTTCTGGGTTATAGGCATTAATAAAGCAAAATCTGAAATAGAATGTGGCTCAGAAAAGAAATTAGGCAAATTATTTGAGATAAGTGCTAAATATGTTTTCGTATTTTTAACAGTATTTGTACTTATAGCTGGTATTCTTTTAGGAGGAATAGGCTAAATATAATAGAAATAATTAAATAAAAGTATTAAAAATCCCCTCTAGTATCTAGAAGGGATTTTATTTTAAGCAACGGACGAAGTCGTTGGCGTCATGAACGAAGTGAAATTAAAAAAAACGAGGTGAAAAAATGGATAAAATAAGTTTTAATTATGAGGGAAGAGAATTGGCCGTTGATATTATATATAGAAAAAGAAAAAATATATCTTTAAAAGTAAGTCCGAAAGAAAACATACAAATAATAGCGCCGAATAAGGTATCTAAAGATTTACTAAAAAAAGTATTAAAAGATAATTCTAATTGGATATTATCTAAATTAAATAAATTCAAAACTTTTGATGACAATTTTTTAAAGAGAGATTATGTCGATGATGAAATATATTATTATATGGGCAAACAATATAGATTGAAAATATTAAAGGATATGAATTTTCAAAATAAAAATAATAAAAGTTATAATTATATCGAGATAAAAGGAAATAATCTAGAAATTAGAACAAATAACTGGGAAAAAGATTATATAAAAGATAGTCTAAAAAAGTGGTATAAACTGAGAAGTGAAGAAATAATAATGGATAGAATTGATTTTCTAAGAAAAGAAAGCGAGGACTTTAGAAGTATAGAGCCGAGCTTGGTAAAAGTAAAAGAGCAAAAGAAAATCTGGGGTAGTTGTAATACATCTAAGACTATATATATAAATTCAAAAATATCTATGTTGCCATTAGATGCAATTGATTATATAATTGCGCATGAGTTTTGTCATATAATTTACATGAATCACTCGAAGGATTTTTATGCTTTAGTACAAAAAATAATACCGAATTATAAAGAAATAGTATCTTGGTTAAAAGAAAATAATTATAAATTTGTACTGTGATGAAGATTATTTAACAAAAAATATTCTGCAAAAAATAATTTTGATAAATACTGCTTAAATATAATAAATTTAAATTTTAAAATAAAAGCCTAAATTTGGAATTTCAAGTTGATTAAAATTAACTCTTTTGTGAAAAAAGTAAATTTTCTAAAAAATTTGAAAAAATAATTGACTTCAGTCATCAATACAAATATAATA
>CAMEPL010000079.1 GCA_945931665.1 uncultured Clostridium sp.
AAAAGTAACTTAAAAGTAGGAGATTTAGTATTTTTTGATACAGATGGAGAGAATAATGGAAATGTATCTCATGTAGGTATATATATAGGTTCAAATCAATTTATACATTCATCTTCAAGTAAAGGAAAAGTAGTAATTTCTGATTTTACTACGTATTATAACAATGCATTTGTAAGAGCAAAACGAGTATTATAATAAGATATTTTAAAGAGGCTAAAAATTTAGTCTCTTTTTTTTGAAAATAAATATATTTTTTGTATTAAATTCATATAATTTTGAAAATAATAGTAAATGAGAAATTATATGTGAGGAGTGGTTATATGGCTGAAATAATTGATTTTTATCAATATAAGTATAGTCGAAATAATTATTATCTTAATTTAGCCTTGACTAAAGATAAAATAATTAATATAAAAAGAGCTATAGAAGATGGATTTGAAGATTTATTTATAAATAAGGAATATGAATATGCATATAAGAGACTACAATCGTTATTTGAAAATGCATTGAAAAAAGAAGATAAGGGTTATGTTACTATAAGAATAAACAAATGTTATATAAAATACCTAAAAAATCTATATTTCTCTTACTACAATAGACCTGAGAGCGATGATATAAAAGAATTGATATTTTATATGCAATATTTGAGTGATATAGAAAGTGAAAGTATATCAAAATTTACGACACTTAGCGAAAAAACAAAATTAAGTATACTATCATATATTTAGCATAGTTTAAATTTAAGAATGATAATAGAAATAAATTTAGTATATGAGTTTCTGTTATCATTTTTATGTTATAAAAAAATAAACACTTGATATCAAATTTTGTATCTAGTGTCTAAAATCAAATTAAAAATTATAGTTAATACAATATAATTAATATTTTCTAAAAAATTTTTTTACATTCAGTAAAATCATAAACATCCATTAATGCTTCTCCGAATCTTTGATAATGTGTTATTTCTCTTTGACCTAAAAAGCTTAAAACGTCTTTTATATCAGGATCATCTGTTAAATTGATTAATTGATAATATGTTGCAAGAGCTTTTTGTTCAGCTGCCATATTTTCATGTAAATCTGTAACAGGGTCGCTAAATACATTTATATAAGCTGTAGTAAATGGAACTCCATTTGAATCAGTTGGTTGAATTCCATGGCCAAATTGAGCATAATTAGTATCCATTCCAGCAGCTTTTAATTCTTCAGGAGTTGCGCCATCTGTTAATTGATAAATCATAGCTGAAATAATTTCTACGTGAGCTAATTCCTCAGTACCTATATCTGTCAATAATCCTTTTGATTTTCCTGTAGGCATAGTATATCTTTGTTGTAAATATCTAAGTGCAGCAGCTAATTCACCATTTGGTCCTCCAAGTTGAGTCATTATAGTTTTGGCCATTCTAAGATCGCGGCACTTCAAATTTACTGGATATTGTAGTGTTTTTTCGTAAATCCACATAATTTAAATCCTCCTATTATTTTACATATAAAATTCTTTTTCCCAAGGCCAAGGTTCATCAACCCATTGCCATGGACAGTTACTTGGAGCATGTCCAAAATTTGTTAAAGGGCCGTATTGTTTTTCATAGGCACATCTAGCTTTTGCATATTGAGAGACAAAAGAATTATAAGTATTCACAGCTGTAGTATCATCTGGATTATTATCCAAATATAAATTCATGTCTACTGCTGCAAAGCCCAATTCCATAACGGCTTTTATAAGGTCATATCTGCATGCTGATTGTTTCATTATCTTCTACCTCCCAATCTATTTTTTGGTGATTTATAAAGGTAAGCATTGTAATTTTCAGAATCAAATAAGTATAATTCTGGGAATAAGCTGCCGTATTTTAAAGCAGCACACAAGTTATACATTTTTGTAAGAGTTTGATTATTTACATATGGTCTTGCCAATTGATCACCACAATTAGTTTTTATACCTCTTGTTTTTTCCATTATGTTTAAACCTCCTTGATGATATGATAGAATAAGTAATATCTACCTTAATATATAATATTAAAAGCAAGTTAAAATGTTACATTAGATATTAGAATATACGGTTGTGTAACTAAATATTAATAGATAGAAAATTATAAATTTAAAAGTAAGAAATAAAGAAAGGTAATACACTTGAATGTGTATTATAAAATATGATAAAATTAATTTCATGTTTTAAATTAATGAGGTGATTTAATGAGTAAATTAGCAGGTGAAGGCTGTAAGATAATAATGCCTACAGAGGAAAGAAAGCCTTTAAGAGAGATAGAAAAAAGTATAATAAAAAAATATAGAAAATATACATGGTCTAAGTTTATAAAGGCTATAAAAGATTATCAATTAGTTGAAGAAGGAGACAAAATAGCAGTAGCTATTTCTGGTGGAAAAGACAGTCTTCTTATGGCTAAAATGTTCCAAGAGTTACAAAAACACGGACAAGTTAAATTCGACTTAGTATTTTTAGCTATGGACCCAGGATATCATAAAAATATAAGACAGTTATTAGAGGAAAACTGCGAGTATTTAAATATACCACTTACAATATTTGATACTAATATATTTGATGTTGCAGGTGAAATAGCAGAAGATTATCCATGTTATATGTGTGCTCGTATGAGAAGGGGAGCATTATACAACAAAGCAGAAGAGTTAGGATGTAATAAATTAGCTTTAGGGCATCACTTTGATGATGTAATCGAGACTACAATGCTTAACTTATTATGTGCAGGTAACTTCAAAACTATGTTACCTAAATTAAAATCTAGTAACTACGAAAAAATGCAAATAATAAGACCACTTTACTATATAAGAGAAGAAAGTATAATAAGATTTATACAAAACAGTGGAATTATGCCACTTAACTGTGCATGTATGGTTGCTGCTAAGAAAACAGGTAATAAGAGATACGAAATAAAAGAACTTATTAAAAATCTAGGAGAAGAATACCAAGAAGTTGAAAAATCAATATTTAAAGCTGCTAATAATGTATATCTTGATTCAGTTTTAGGATGGGAACAAGATGGAGTTAGACATTCTTTCTTAGAAAAATTTGAAGACTAGATATAAATATAAAATAACTCCCGTTTTACGGGAGTATTTTTTTATAAAGCACTTTTAAAATTTGCATTCATATAATTTTAAAAGAATAGATTCATTACAATATTATATAAACTACTTTAAAAATTTGTGGTAAAATATAATAAAAGTTTATAATGCATAGAAAATTATACATATAAAGTAAAATAGAGACTTTTTCATAAATGCATTAATAAAAAGTACAGTATAAATTTATTAGAATATTTTCTTATGATTGGGGGAATTGTATGAAGAAAATATATATGGACTTTGAAATGAATATGAATAATACAAAAAATAATAAGAGGGAAGGATTTAAAGCTGATTTAATAGCAATCGGGGCCATAAAATACGATACAAAAACTAAAAAAATAGAAAAATTTAAGTCACTTATAAAACCTATTTTGACAAAGACAGTTTATCCTCATATAGAGGAATTAACACATATTACAACGGAGGACTTGGAAAAAGCTCCTACTTATGAGAATGTTATGAGATCATTTAAACATTGGTTGGGGAATTTTGATGAAATTGAGGGTATTTATACTTTTGGAAACTTAGATTTAACTTGCTTTAAAAATACAGATAGAATAAGTTCGCAAAAAAATAACCATCCAAGATTTTTAAACAATATTCAAAGTTTTTTTGTAGATATTAAAGAAAAGTATTTAGGTTACGGTATTAAGTGTATGAATTATATATCTTTAACACATCTATTAGAACTATCAAATACAGAATTTATAGGGGATGCACATGATCCTTTATTTGATGCATATAATCTACATATGCTAGATGAAGTTTTAGAAAAGAACCAAGATGTCAGAAATTATTTGATAATTCAGGATATAAATAAAAGCCCTTATAATCAAATAGATAGCGATATAGAAGCTAAAATAAAAGATTATGAGAGATATCTATACCACAATGAAGGTAATTATAATATAGATGAACTATCTATAGATATATTATCTCTAGTAGGGAGATATGTATATTCAACTCGACAAATAAAAGTTCGAAATATAGATATAGTAAAAGATATAATAAAAAAATTAGACACCGTAGATAAATTAAGAAATATAAAAGATGGTTACTTCTATGTTTTAAACAACTTTTATCTGGATTTAATGGATTTATACGGGGACGCTCTTTTATATAAATTAAGCCAAGAGGAGTATGAAGATGAGATGAATAATATTTTGGACTTATTTATTGAAGATATGGAGTATGAAAATATATTTATAGACATAAAAGTAGAATTTGAAACGGCTGAAAGTTTGACCTAAATAAATTGATAAAAAATCTTCCTAGAGAAGATTTTTTTTATGCAAAAATGTATTATGTATAAATAAATACTAGTAAATTAGTATATAAATATAGATTATGGTATAATTTCAAATATAGAAATAATTAAAATCTAATAAAATTTTAATAGGTGATTATATGGATATAAGTAAACTAGTAAAAAAACAAAAAGAATTCTTTGAAATTGGAAAAACTAAAGATATAAGTTTCAGAATAGAATCATTAAATAAATTACATCAAGCTATAAACAAATACGAAGGAAAAATAGAAGAAGCTTTAAAAAAAGATTTAAATAAATCTCAGTTTGAATCATATATGACTGAGATAGGAATGGCACTTAGCGACTTGACTTTTATCAAAAAAAGAGTAAAGAAGTGGTCAAAAGACAAGAGGGTTTTATCACCACTAAATCAATTTCACTCAAAAAGCTTTATAAAAAACGAGCCTTATGGAGTTACACTTATAATATCTCCATGGAATTATCCATTTTTACTAAGCATCGAGCCGTTGATTGGGTCTATAGCTGCAGGCAATTGTACAATTTTAAAAGTTTCTGAAGAATCACCACATACATCACAAGTTATAACAGAAATGATATCAAAGACTTTTCCTCCAGAATATATAACTGTAGTAAATGGAGATAAAGAAGTGGCTACAGAACTATTAGAACAAAAACTAGACTACATATTCTTCACAGGAAGTCCTACTATAGGTAAAATAGTAATGGAAAAGGCAGTTAAAAATTTAACTCCTGTCACATTAGAGCTTGGCGGTAAAAGTCCTTGTATAGTAGAGGAAAGTGCAGATTTAAAAGTTGCTGCAAAGAGGATTGTATTTGGAAAATATCTAAACTCAGGTCAGACATGTGTTGCTCCAGATTATTTATTGCTTCAAAATAGTATTAAAGATGAATTTGAAAAATATTTAAAAGAGTATATAGGGTTATTTTATAGTAAAGAACCTTTGCAAAATCAAGATTATCCACATATAATAAATGAAAGACATTTCAATAGATTAGTAAATTTGATCAAAGGTGAAAAAGTAATTTATGGTGGAGATATTGATAGGGAGCTGTTAAAAATAGAGCCTACTGTATTAGATAAAATAACTTTAGATTCTCCAATTATGCAAGAGGAGATATTCGGTCCTATACTTCCTATAATATCTTTTGATAATATTGAAGAAGTAAAAGATATTATCTTAAAAAGAGAAAAACCTTTAGCGCTTTATTTATTTACTAAAAATAAAAAAATTGAAAAGGATATTTTGAGAAATATATCTTTTGGAAGTGGATGTATAAATGATACAATAATACAACTAGCTACATCGAGGATGCCATTTGGCGGTGTGGGAAATAGTGGTATGGGTTCTTATCATGGAAAATATAGTTTTGATACTTTTTCACATGAAAAATCTATTGTAAAGAAATACAATTGGATTGACATACCGATAAGGTATATGCCTTATACTGATTTAAAAATGAAATTACTAAAATTATTTTTAAAATAAAGGAGATATAGATGAGTAAATATACGGATGATAAATATATTGTAGTAGATTTAGAAACAACAGGGCTAGATCCATTTAACGGATGTGAAATTATAGAAATCGGTGTTACTGAGATAGTAAATAATCAAATAGGAAGAAACTATTCAAGACTTATAAAACCAAAGGGAATAATACCTTCACATATAACTGATATAACAAGTATAAGTAATGAAATGGTAAAAGATGCAGAAAGTTTAGAAACAGTTTTACCTAATTTCAGAAAATATGTAGGAAATACAACTATAATTGCCCACAATGCTAAGTTTGACCTTAAATTTTTAAATTATTATTTAGATTTATTAGGATTAGAACCTATAAATAATCATATATGTACTTTAGAGATGTTAAAAAAATGTAAATCTTATAAAGGTAAAAATAAAAAGTTAGCAACTGCATGTGAATATTATAATATAGTAAATGAACATGCACATAGGGCAAACAGTGATACATTAGCAACAGCAAAGTTATTTTTAACAATTAAAGATGATGTAGAATAAAATGGACTTAGGTCCATTTTTTTAATGGAACAAAGCAAAATTATATGTAATATATTAAATAAAGGATTTTATTAAAAGTAGAATACTAGTTGGATTATATTTGAATTAGTATATTGAAATGGGGGATATATATGAAAATTAATAAAATCAGAAAAAATAATTTAAAAAAAGATTCTACTGAACTAAAAGACCCTGAAGTGAGATTAATTCCTTATATTATGAATGGGGAAAATTTTAGAGTTAGAAATAAAGTATCTCCATATGGGGTGAATATGATTGCAGCACCAAATTTGTGGAAATCATCTTATAAAGGCAAGGGGGTAAAAATTGCAATTATAGATTCAGGATGTGATATAAACAACGTAAATTTAAAAGATAAGATAGTTGGAGTTAGAAACTTTACACCTGAAGATATGAAAAATCCTAATATAGTAACAGATAGAGTCGGTCATGGAACACACGTTGCAGGTATTATAGCATCAAAAAACTATCCTAATTTTTTAATTGGAGTTGCACCAGAATCAGAATTATATATATTAAAAGCAATAGATAGAACTGGTTCTGGAAAGGCTAGTTGGGTTATAAATGCAATTAACTATGCTATTGATTTAAAAGTAGATATAATATCTATGTCTCTTGGAATGCCAAATAGTGATGATAAATTGGAGAAAGCTATAAAAAAAGCAACCCAAAATGGAATCTCTGTAGTATGTGCAGCAGGCAATGAAGGTGATGGGGATTATGATGATTTTGAATATTCATATCCAGCTGCATACGTAGATGTAATATCGGTAGGGGCAGTAAACAAAAAAGCAGTTCCAGCATATTTTTCAAATGCCAATTTAGTTATAGATTGCGTTGCTCCCGGTGTTGATATTATTTCAACTTTTCCAAACAACACATATGCTAGTCTTAGTGGAACTAGTATGGCAGCCCCCCATGTTACAGGGACATTAGCCCTTCTTAAAAATTGGTCAGATGATGTATTTCAACGAGAACTTACAGCAGATGAATTATATGCACAACTAATAAAATTTACAAAGACGCTTGAATATCCTAGAACAATACAAGGAAACGGGCTTGTGTATTTAAAGCCGAGATAAGTATGGTATTAAAAAATATATATAAGATGAACCATTTTCTCGTAATAAGAAAATGGTTCATCTTTTGAATTTTAGCCTCATATTATATATTAATATAAAATGGGGAGTTGGAAAACATGATATATATTGATATGTACATACTTAAAGAGAAGATACAATTCAGTATTTTTAGAGTTTTTTCAGATAATAAAAAGATTATAAAAAAAGATGAGATATTTTTGCCAAGTTGTTACTCTACAGCTCAAAAATTAAATTATGCTAGGAATTTGGTATCTATTTTTATTGAAGAATATAGCATAAAGTACTATAGAATCCATATTGGAAATTTAGATAATAATGAAGATGTCAATCATATTTTAGATGATATGAAAGAAGCAATAAAGATGGAAGGGGTATTAGAAGAAGTATTTATAAGTAGGGGAGTCGAGAAATGGAAATAAACTCAAAGTTGAACATGAAGATTATAAAAAAAGTACAGTCACATGGAGCTAATTCATCTTTATATATAGTGGAAGATACACAATTAAAGGAAATTTTTATGTTAAAGCAAATCGATAAAAACACTATAAAAGAAAGTAGTAAGTATTTTGATGAGGTAAGAAAAATTAAAGATATAGAAAATAAAAACATAGTAAAAGTAAATTATGCTACTTATGATGATGATAATATTTATATATCTATGCCATATTATCAAAATGGTTCTCTGCAAGACATACTCCAAAATAGGAATTTAACTGCAAGAGAAATTGTAAAGTATTCTTTAGATATACTTAGTGGAATTTATTATATTCACAAGAATCATATTTTACATTGCGATATAAAACCAAGTAATATTTTAATTGATGATTATAACTGTGCAGTTTTAGCTGATTTTGGTTCTTCTATAAATACAAATTCAAGTGGATCAGGAAGACTTAAAAATGTATATTACAAACATATTGCACCAGAACAATGTTATAGTTCTAAAGTTGATATGCGAGTTGATATTTATCAATTTGGAAATACTTTATATAGAATGTGTAATGGTGAAGAAGAATATAACCGCCAAGTTAAAAAAAGAAAAAATCTACCTGAATTAAAGATGGCTATAGTAAATGGACAATTTCCAGCTAGAAAGAAATACTACCCACATATACCTAGAAAACTAATCGAAATAACAGAAAAATGCCTTAGTGTAGATCCAAATGATAGATACCAAAATGTATTGGATATTTTAAATGATATGGCTAGAGTTAATACTAACTTAGATTGGAGATATGAGAGAGAAGAGGGAATTTATAGATGGATAAAAGATGATAAAAGCATTGTGATGTATAAAAAAGAGGGGATTTGGAGAGTTAAATGTAAAATAATCGTTGAATTTGAACAAAGTTTCGAAAAATTTTCTCAAGGATTTAGATATATTAGAAAAATTATAAAAGAAGATAATTAAAAAAGAGGTTGTTGACAATTTATGCAACAACCTCACTTTTTACGTAGGTTAAATTCTATAAAGATTTTTTACTTTTAATTTCTTTTTGAATTTTTTTCAGTACCTTTTTTGAACCTCTTTCAATATCTCTTTCTAATTTCATTTCTTTAAAAGAAACAAATAAACTATTTAAATCATATCCATCAGGATATAAATCCTTAGCTTTTAAATATAATTGTGTTCTTTTGATATTTACGGTTATAAACTCACCTTTATATAAAACTTGGACATTATTAAATTTATCGATAGGATTATATACAATCCCATAATCATCTTTATCTAATAGTTTTATTTTATCTCCTACCTCATAATCATAGACTTTACTAGCTTTATCATCTATTTTAGTTTCAGTTCTTATTTTTTTATTATCAATTAATTTTATTTCATAATATTTATTATTTATATAATTATTTGCTTTTTTAAGAACTTTATCTCTAATGCCCATTTTCTTTGAGATAAATAGAGCATTACTATTTTGGGAATGTCCTATAGTCAATTTATAAAGTGGTTCTAACGTATCTTTATTGAACATCATACCTGCATTTTCAAAATCTGGATGTATAGTGGCATATTTTTTTAATTCACCATAATGAGTTGATGCAATTGTTATACACCCCATTTCATATAACTCTTCTAATATAGCTATTGCAAGGGCAGCCCCTTCATTTGGCTCAGTCCCACTTCCTATTTCGTCTAAAAGTATTAAAGTAGATTTATTGCTTTTATTAATTATAGAAGCTATATTCTGAATATGAGAAGAAAAAGTACTAAGTGCATTTTCTATGCTTTGATTGTCTCCTATATCTACAAATATATTTTCAAAGATAGATATAGAAGTACCTTTCTCAGCTGGAATATCAAATCCACATTGAGTCATCAATGTTAAGACTCCAACTGTTTTTAATGTGACAGTTTTTCCACCAGCATTGGGACCTGTTATTATCAAACTTCTGTATTTATCTCCAATTTCAAAATCAAGAGGAATGATATTTCCCTTAAGTAGTGGATGTTTAGCTTTTACCAATTTTATATAACCGTGATTATTTACATCTGGTGTTATACAGTTATTATTTAAACTGTACTTGGCTTTTGCAAATATCATATCGTAATTAGCAATTACTTCGATATTTATCTTAATTTCATTTATTTTTTCAAAAATTAATTCTGTCAAATATGATAGAATTTTATATTCTTCAACAGCTTCTTCTGATTTTAGTGAGATAAGTTCTACACTAAATTTTGATATACTTTCAGGTTCTATAAATACAGTACTCCCTTTTGAAGAAGTATCTAAAACAACACCTTTTACGTCATTTTTATAAGCAGATTTTATTGGGATTACATATCTGTCATCTCTTTTACTTATTAAAAATTCCTGTATATACTTTTTATTTGAACTTGAAGTTAAAAATTTATTAAGTCTTTCCTTTATTTTAGCTTCACAAATTTCTATATTTCTTCTGATTTTTTTTAGTTCATTTGAAGCATTTATATTTATTTTATTAGCTTTTATACAGTAATTTATTTCTTCTGAAATAAAACTTAAATCTGTTATATTTAAGGCATAAGAAGATAATGTTTCACCATAAAAGCTCATGTTTTTCATAAAAGTTTTAATTTTATTACATCCTCTTAAAAATGATTCAACTTTCATAAGCTCTTCAGGATTTAAAACTATTCCCTTTTCAACTTTATCTATTAAGCTGTTTAAGTTAAATACACCTTCAAGTGGAATATGAGTGCTATTGTTTAATATATTTCTAGCTTCTTTGTTCTCATTTAGCATAGTATTTACAGCATGTATATTTTTCTTCGGTGTTAATTTATCTATAAGTTCTTTACCAAGAGAACTTACACAGTAGACTTTTATTAATTCTTTTAAGTCGTTTAATTGCAATTTATCAAATGTAGTATTATTCATTTTTTGCGCTCCTTTATTTATATAAGTTGTTTTTATATAACTTAGTAAATAAGGAGTT
>CAMEPL010000080.1 GCA_945931665.1 uncultured Clostridium sp.
AATATTCAAGTCCAGTAATGGAAGTAGAAGTTTTTGAGGCGAGTGAGTATATAGCTACTTGTGTAAAGAGTGATGTTTTAGGTGCTGGAGAGTTATGGGATGAAAATTATAGACAACCTGGTCTTCAAACTGAAGGCTACAACAAAGATTACCCTATAACTACAGATACTACAGATATATGTACAAAAAATCATAAAATTCAAAATAAACCTTTGTATCAAAAAGGATATTGGAAGCAAGAAGATGGTCAAGTTGTTGATGTTTATTGGTGGAAGGATTTGCTAGAATATAAAGGATATCATGCAGTTATAAATAAAGGGAGTTTTGAACAATCATTAACAAACGCATCATAATAAAAACGGGGTAATCATGAAAACAAACAAAAACTTTATTCTAAGAAACATCGCTGGCGAAAACATACTAGTAGCAACTGGTGAAGCTGCTCAAAACTTCAACGGTATGATAACGTTAAATGAAGTGGCATCGTTCATATGGAACAATGTGGATGAGTGCGGCTCAGTAGAAAAGCTGATAACTAGTATATTAGACGAGTTCGACATAGATGAAGAGACAGCGAGAAGAGATGTTGAAGGCTTTACCAATGAATTAATCAGAATGGGTATGGTCGTTAAAAACTAATAGAAATACATAAGACAGGAGAAATCCTGTCTTTTTTAAGGTAAATTAGAGGTAGATATGAATATAAAATGTGGAGAGTTAAATTTTAAGATAACGTATGATTATGATTGGGATATACCTAAAAACGTGGACAAATTTGCCCATGGAGATGAAGAGAGTAGTTTTGGGGAAAATCCTGAGGTTAATTACAATATAGAGTTTAAAGATATGATAAAACAAGACAACAGGCAAATTATTTCGACAAAGCAGGAGATAATTGTCGGATGTAAGGATAATTTGGAGACGAGGTATTTATTTATAAGAGGTGCCCAATATCCTTATGCAAAATATACAGAGCTTGACGAAAACAATATTTCTGTGGAAGTTGTAAATGCTTTTAAAGATATGTTCGATATAGATACGATGTTTTGGTCGTTGTTTGCACTTGAGCGCCACATGATTAAAAAGGATGCGGTGGTTTTACATTGTGCTTATACTGTTTATAAAGATCACGCGATTTTGTTTAGTGGACCGAGCGGAATAGGCAAGTCGACTCAAGCTAATTTGTGGGAGAAAAACAGAAATGCACAGATTTTAAACGGGGATAAAAGTTTACTATTAAAACAAGACGGCGTGTGGTGTGCTGATGGTTGGCCAGTTTGTGGTTCTTCTGAAATTTGTGTAAACAAGAGGACGAAATTGGGCAGCATTGTCTTTTTAAACCAAGGCAAGGAAAACACAGTAGTCAAGCTGAGCAAGTCAAATGCAGTGAAGAAGATTATAAGCCAGTTGACGGTGAATTATTGGAATCTGGACTTTGTGGACAAGGCGTTTACGCTTGCTGAGGATATTGCAAACGACATAAATGTGTACGAGTTGACATGTACACCTGATGTTAGTGCTGTTGAAGCGTTGGAAGGAATTTTTAAGGAGGGTGAACCATGGATACTTTAGCAAATATGGACAAATTTGAGGCGAGGTTGTGCGAAAAATCGTCATTAAACAATATACCAATCAGCGGGGCGATTGAGTTACTTCCGCTTTGTAATATGGATTGTGAGATGTGTTATATAAGGCTTACAAAAGAGCAAGTTAATTTTGGTGGCGGATTGAGAAGTGCTGATGAGTGGATTGAGATAGCGAGACAGATGAAAGAGGCAGGCACGCTTTTTGTCTTATTAACTGGTGGGGAGCCGTTTTTATATAAGGATTTCGACAAGGTGTACAATGCTTTGAGAAATATGGGGATAATAGTGACGATTAATACAAACGGTACTCTTATAAATGAAAAAATTGCAGATATGCTTAGCGAAAACAAGCCAAGAAGGGTCAATATAACGCTTTATGGGGCGAGTAACGAGACTTATTCTAGGTTATGCAAAAATCCAAAGGGGTTTGACCAAACAATTAACGCAATCAAACTTTTAAAAGATAGAGATATCGATGTTAAGATGAATGTCAGCGTTGTTGAGGAAAATAAGATGGATGTGCCAAGGATGATCGAAATTTCTGGTGAGCTTGGCGTTCCGATTGATATCGACACATATATGTTCCCTAAGACGAAGGGCGTTAGGGAAGATTTTAAACACCATTCTAGGATGACACCGGAAGAAGTCGCTAATATAGACGTTGCAATTAGCTACAATACACAGACTGAAGAAGAATTTATGAAAAATAGAATCGAGTTTTTAAGTAAATACGAGTGGTCTAAAAATATTGAAAAGCCAAAAGAAATTCCGATGCTTTGTAGAGCGGGGAGAAGTTCATTCTGGATGGACTGGAGGGGCAACATGTCTCCATGTGTATTTTTAGAAGATATTAAGATAGATGTGTTTGAAAATGGGTTTGCAAAATGTTGGGACTATATAATAGAAGAAAGTAGCAAACTTTTTATGCCAAAAGGATGCGTTTCATGTGATAAGAGAGAGGTTTGCCAGGTGTGCATTGCTTCGGTTTATTGCGAAAACGGTGATTTAGAAAAATCGCCAAAATACTTATGCAAACTGACAAATGAAAAGATTAAGCTTTTAAAATAATCATGTTTTTATAAATTAACTCTAAAGATATATTTGGGGAGGGAAAATGGAATCAATTAAAATAATTATTGGGAAGATAAAAGATGGCTCAATCAGAGAAATGTGGGACGAGTTTAAATGGATGATGAGCTATGCAAAAAATTATAAAAAAGAGATTATATTTTACATATTCTTAGGTATGTTTTCGACAGTAATGACGTTAATAAGTAGTATAGCATCGAAAGAACTGATAGACGTTGTAACGGGTCACAAAATATCAAAGGCACCGCTTATGGCAGTTGTAATGATATCGATGTCGCTGTTTAGTTTGTTCTTCGGTTCTATCATGTCGAGGATTACTATAAAAATAAATATAAGAATACAAAACGATATTCAAGCCGATATTTTTGATAAAATAATCGGGGTAAACTGGCTTGATTTGTCTAAATATCCGAGCGGGGATATTTTAAATAGATTTGGTAGCGATGTTTCAACTGTTGCAAATAGTGCGATTGGATGGGTTCCTGATATTATCGTATCTATATTTAACTTTATCGCGACGCTTTGTGTTGTGATGTACTACGATCCTACGATGATGGTTTTGACTTTGCTCAATGCACCAGTTATGCTTATTGCATCTAAACTTATGATGTCGAAAATGAGAAAGTACAATATGAAAGTCAAAGAAATGAACAGTGAAGTTATGGACTTTCAAACAGAGACATTTTCTAATGTGGACTCTATAAAATCGTTCGACTTAACTGATTTATTCAGCAGAAGACTTAGGGATTTCCAAGACAAATATAAAGAGGTAAATTTAGAATACAATTTGTTCAGCATAAAGACAAATATAATTTTATCTTTAATCGGCATGGTAATCCAAAATCTTTTCTTCGTGTGGGCAGTGTACAGACTTTGGACAGGCAACATCACATATGGGGAAATGACTTTATTTATGACGCAATCGAGTAGGATGTCGTCTGCATTTAGCTCGCTAGTATCGATAATTCCATCGACTGTAAATTCAACAATTTCGGCAAAACGACTTATGGAGCTTATATCTCTCCCAAGGGAAGAAAGAGCCGAGGACGACTATGAAGGATTAAAAGACTCTATATCACATGGATTTAGCGTTAAATTAAAAGATATCGATTTCTCTTATGTAGAAGAAAAACAAGTTATAAAATCATCTTCATTTGAAGCAAATCAAAATGAAATTGTGGCGCTTGTGGGTCCTTCTGGTCAGGGAAAAACAACGCTTATAAGGATGTTTTTAGGTCTTTTAAGCCCAAACTCTGGTGAGGCAGTACTTTGCGATAAAAATGGAGAAGAAGTTAAATTAAACGCATCTACTAGAAAGTATTTCTCTTACGTTCCTCAGGGCAACACGATTTTTTCGGGAACTATTGCTCAAAACTTGCGAATGGTCAAAGAGGACGCAACTGATGAGGAGATAATCGAAGCCCTTGAAATCGCGTGTGCTTATGAATTTATAAAAGACTTGCCAGACGGCATCAACACAAAAGTAGGCGCAAGGGGACGTGGTTTTTCTGAAGGACAGGCTCAGCGTATTTCAATCGCGCGTGCAATACTTCGCGATGCACCAATATTGCTTCTCGACGAAGCAACCTCAGCACTAGACATATTTACAGAGAAAAAAGTGTTAAACAATATAATAAAACAAAAACCAAACAAAACTTGTATCGTAACAACTCATAGACCGAGTGTACTTAATTTATGCCAAAGAGTATATAAAGTTCAACAATCGAAAGTAAGTCAGCTGAGCGAAAGTGAATTTGAAGAATTCGCCAGCAACTTTTAATTAATAAAGATTTTTTATAAAAATTTAATGAAATTGTTGGAAAACAAAATAATGGTTGTATAATATTACTTGTAATATATTAATAAAAAGTAAAATAGGGTAAAATTATGTAAGCTAAAACACAAGACTCTTGCAGAATATGTGTAAACTATGAGGGGGGATAAATTATGGGTGAAAATAAAAAACCTAAGAAAAAGTTAAAAATAGCATTAGCAATAATTTGTGCACTAATAATAATAGCAATTCCAGTTTGTTATTATCTAGTCTATATTTCGTACAACCACTTAACTGTAAATTCGTACGATATAAACAGCAATAAAGTAAATTCTCAAGTAAAATTCGTAGTAGTAGGGGACTTACATGACAATACTTTTAAAGACGACAACAAAGAATTATTAAGACAAATAAAAGCTCAAAACCCAGATTTTATAATAGCAGATGGTGATATTCTAAACGATGATTCTCCAAATAGCGACATTGCGATGAGCTTTATAAAAAGACTTGTAAAAATAGCTCCTGTTTATTATGCGTTGGGCAACCATGAGCTTGAATATATGGAAAATCAACATTCTGAAGAACTTCTAGACGAAATCAAAAGCACAGGTGCAACTTTGCTAGAGATGAAATATAAAGATATAAGTGTAAATGGTGTGGATATTCGTATCGGTGGAATGTACGGATATGCATTTGACCCAAATGGCACAACAAAACGCGAAGATATGGGCGAAGGTATTTACGACTTCTTGAAAGATTTTGAAGATACATCGAGTTACAAAATCATGATGAGCCACAGACCAGACAGCTTCGTATTCGGTGAAGCGTCAAAAGCCTGGGACATTGATTTAGTAGTAAGCTCACACGACCACGGTGGCCAAGTTGTATTACCGTTTTTAGGCGGTTTTTATGGCGGGGACCAAGGCTACTTCCCAGAATACATCCACGGCCTTTATAAAAAGGACAATATGCAACTACTGATTACAAGCGGTCTTGGCTCAAATAAACAAAAACTACCTAGATTTAATAATGTACCAGAAATCATGGTGGTAAATTTAGAAAAATAGATATATAAAAAGAGAGTTGTAAAGTGATTGATTACATTTTACAACTCTCTTTTTTTAAAACTAATAATTAAAATTGCTAGTTTGTAAGTTCAGATTAACTAAAATAATTGTTAAATTTAATTAATAAAAGGTATTAGTAATTAAGTTCTATTTTACTGTCATCTTTTAAGTATTCATTATCTTCCATATTTATATCTTCATATATGAAATCGTGAAGTACTCCTATTGAATTTACATCGTATAGCCATACCCAGCCGGCGTCTTTGTATTTTCCACCTTTTACGTGTTTGTCGTCTATAATTGGATATTCGGCTTGTTTGATTTCTTTTGATGTTGCAAAACTATATGAAGTAAATGCAAGGTTTAACATTTCTTTAACTGTTAAGTTTGTCTTAACGTATGGTAATAATGTGTTTATTAGCTTTGGATATTCTGACATTGGAAGGTCTTTTACCCCATCGAACATCCCCGAAATTATTTTACGCTGTCTTTCATCTCTGTATATACCGTTGTCAAGGTATCTCATACGAGCGTAGGCGATTGCTTGGTATCCGTTTAGTGTATGTTTTCCGGCTTCGTTTATAAGTTGCATTTCACCTTTGTCTGCGTATTTACATGAATTATACGCACCCGGTATTCCATCGTTTAAAGATTCTAACTCTCTTTCTTCAATTTCGACATCTACTCCTCCAATGACAAATACTATATTCATAAGATCTTCAAAGTCTACTTGAACAAATTTGTCGATGCCTATTTTGAAGTTTTTTTCTATTGTTTCGAATAATAAATCTTCTTTGCCCCAGAAGTATGCGGCGTTTAGTTTTCCTTTTCCATGCTCTGGAATATCAACGTATGTATCACGTGCAAGTGATGTAAGTTTTATATCGCTGTGGATTGCGTCGATAGTTAAAATCATCATGGCATCTGATCTATAGTTGATTTCTTTTTCTCGACCATCTGTACCTAGTAAAAGTATGTTTGTTATTCCATCGACTTTTTGGTATTGAGATTTGTAGCCATTGTTTACGTGAGCCGAATTTATTCTAATAAACACAACTGCAAAAGTAATTAGTGGAATTAGAATAAGTAAGACTAGCAAGCTTACTACGACTCTTTTAAATGTAAAAAAGTTTTTTAGTTTACCCAAATGTGTATGCTACTGATAAATAATGTCTTATCGCAGCGTTTCACCTCCCCCTTAAATTTTCATTAACTTCATTATATACAACAAGTTGTACTGGTTCAATATGTAAGGATAAAAGAAATATGGAAATTATACAAGAAATTTTACAAATTACATCATTTACATAGCTCAAATAATGTAGATAAATTATAATAGATGTAGTAATTAAAAAAATGGATATTAGGAGTAAGAGGGTAATATGGAAAAAGTTAATTTACAGTTTTTAGACTTATTAAAATCATCATTAAATAATGATATTTATGAAGGTGGAGATATTGATTCACAAGATTTGAAACAAATATACAATTTGGCTCAGATGCATCATGTTGTTCCAATGATATATGGAGTTTTACATAATGAAGAGTTTTTTAAAAATGCTGATGAAAATTTTAAGATGATGTTTAAACAAGTTGCGTTTAAGCTTGTTGTCTCTCAGATTCAACGAAGCAACAGGTTTTTAGAGCTTTATAAAATTTTAAAAGAAAAAAATATTGAAGCAATTGTATTTAAAGGTATAATTTTTAGAAATATGTACAATAATCCAGATGATAGGATGTCGTCGGATGAAGATATATTAGTAAAGAAAGAAGATTATGAAAAACTTAAGGATATTCTTTGTGGTGAGGGGCTTGAATTTATTGAAAAAGAAGGAAATGAGTGCGCTTATTTATGCAGAAATACAGGGCTTTGTATTGAAGTGAGTACAAGTCTTTTTTCACATGAATCAAAGGCATATGGCCATTTAAATAGATTGTTTGACGATATTTTTGAAAAAAGCATAACTATAAATATCGATGGAGTTGATATAAAGACTTTATCACATGAGCAACACCTTATATATATCGTGTTTCACAATATGAAACACTTTTTACATGGAGGGTTCGGTATAAGACAAGTCGCCGACTTTTCAAAATATATAGAGACTTATGGTCAATTTATAGACTGGGAAAATTTCTGGAGTGATTTAAGAATCTTAAATTACGATACTTTTGCACTTAATTTAATCGATATAAGTTTAAAATACCTTGGATTTGATTATACTAAAGCTATATATCCTAAAGGGGTTAGAGATTTTAACATAATTATAAATTCAAAAGACTACTACATAAACAGCGATGACTTAATTAGTGACATACTAAGCGCAGGTGTGTTTGGAGGCAGCACAAAAGAGCGAAAACACACAGCACTTATGACTTTAAATGCAGTCGAAGACCAAAAGAACGGAAATAGATTTAAGGCGATTTTCCCAAGTGTAGATTATTTAAAGGGAAACTATACATATTTACAAAAACATCCGATTTTGCTTCCTATCGCTTGGACTCAGAGAATATTCTCTTATATAAAAAGAAACAAAAACAACACTACCTCTTATATAAATACTATGGAGTTGGGAAAACAGAGGATAGAGTTATTAAAAGAGTATAAAATCATAAAATAAAGTCGAAAATAGTAAATTTAAGAAAAATGTAATATTGTTGTAAGTTGAAAATATGTTGGAAATATGGTATTTTTAATCTAGATTTTGACTATAAATAATAAAAGAGGGAAGAGGTAAAACATATAATGGATAAATATATCAGTAATAAGATAAAAAATGTGTCGTTGTTCATGACGTTTTTTGTAGTTTTACTACATTCAAACAACCTTGAAGCGACAAAAGACGTAGTAAGTGTAAATTCAATAGTACAAAACTTTATTGGGCAAGGTATTGCTAGAATAGCCGTTCCTGTATTTTTCTTAATTTCAGGATATTTATTTTTTTACAACTTTACACCTACTAAGGAAAAATGGAAATACAAATTTAAAAGCAGATTCCATAGTTTATTTATACCATATGTAATTTGGTGTACAGGTTGGTTAGTTATATTATACTTAGTGGAATTAGTACCAGCTGGTAGAGCTTTATTCTCAGATAGAATAATAACAGATTATACTTTAAAGGAATTATTCGTAAATACATACGTATATCCACTACCATACCAATTTTGGTATATAAGATCATTGATGTTAGACGTATTATTGACACCAGTGTTTTACTATATAATTAAATCATTAGGCAAAAAATCACTACCTATATTTATTGTAATTTGGTTCTTATATCCAGTATCAGAGATGTTCGGTGGAGTATGGATATTACAAATATTTAATTATCCATTTATGTTATTTGGAATAGGTGCAGCACTTGCAATAAATAAAGTAGACTTACGCTTTAAATCAGTAAAAGAGAATCATGTGGTGATAATGGGAATTATCTATATATTAGCGTGTGCAGTTAGGGCAGCACTTATGTATACAGATTTACCATTATTAGATTTAACAGAAAATGTATTAATCTTATTTGGTGTTTCATTTATGTGGTTATTATACGACAGAATAGACAGCATCAAAAATAAGAAATTCAGAATGGCTAAATACGGAATATTTATATATTTCTTCCACATACCATTCCAATCTATTCTTAAAAAGATATGGTTTAAAGTTATGCCTATAAGCGATATAAGCAGCTTAATAATATTCTTTGTAGCCCCAGTTATAACAATAACAGTATGTGTACTTGTGGCTATGTTCTTGAGAAGATTTATGTATAGATTCTATGAAGTCCTTACAGGAGGAAGATAGATTCTATTGATTTGAAAAATAAATGGTATTTCATTTCAATTACTTTGGGATGGGGTACCATTTTTTGTGTATAAAGATAAAATTATAGCGAATTTTTTGTAAAGGTTATTTTATTTTTGTGTCAAATTGATAAATATAATATTTAATAAAGCGAGTAATTATTTGCAGATTAATTAGGAGGGGTTACTGTGAAAAAATTTTTTACTGTTATTATGATTTTAGCAATAGTATTTATATTTAGGTCGCCTTTGAAAAATGCTACTGAAAATTTGATTGATTATGTTGAATTAAAAATAAACAATACAATAAGCGACGAAGATGAATTTATAAATGCAGATACAGATACTAACGATAAAAACGATGTAAAAGAAATTGTGTCAGACTATAATGGCTCAATTTCATACGACAATTATTCTACAATAAGATTGGGTGAGAGTGTGGAAAATGTAATAGCTAAGATGGGGGAACCAAACAAAAAAGAAGGCAGTGAGTATGGCTTTGAGTGGTATGTATATAATCAAGATATGGACAAGTTCTGTATGATAGGTATTTCTAAAAACAAAGTTGTGGGGTTATTTAGCAACACAATGAATTCGGCCGAATGTAGCGATATAAAATTAGGTGATTCAGAGAGTAAAGTCAAAAGCAATCACAAATTACTTGATTATAGACAAATCAAAAATACTAGATATATCTTAAATGAAAAATATTATAGCTTAATTAAGACAAATTCAAGTTATATAACAGTTTTTTATGATTCGTTTGAAAATGACAAGGTAGTCGGAATACAAGTTATAGGCAAAAAAACTGAAGAAAGTATGGATGGAATTTATACGACTGACAACTCTGTGACTACTAGTTTTGAAAATATAAACAGATATTTAATAAACGAAGAAAGAAGCAAGCGTGGATTAAATATGCTTTCTTACGACGAAGATGCGACTTTGTGTGCACGTGCTCACAGCAAAGATATGAGGGATGAAGATTATTTTTCACATACTAATCTAAAAAATCAAAGTCCGTTTGATAGAATGATTCAGTATGGAATAAGTTATCAAGGTGCTGCAGAAAATATAGCAGCAGGCCAAACAAGTGCCATTTTTGCACATTACGCTCTTATGAATTCAGAAGGACACAGAGTAAATATATTGGGCGACTACAGATATGTAGGCGTTGGCGTTGTCTTTGGTGGAAGTTCAAGTATGTATTTAACACAAAATTTTTATAGATAAGATTTGAAAAATAGAAAAACAATATAAATCTTATCCTAAATATATAAAATTAAGTATTCTTATCAAAGTGTAGAAATTTAAGTATTAATGCTTGACATATGTAAACAAGTGTGTTATTATAAAAATCGATTAAGTAGACCAGATAATCGCGGGCAGCGCAAGCTGCGTGAGGAAAGTCGGAGCTCCATAGAGCAGGGTGCTAGGTAACGCCTAGTGGGAG
>CAMEPL010000081.1 GCA_945931665.1 uncultured Clostridium sp.
AAAATTTTTCAGTGTTTTTGTCAAAAACTTTACTAAAAAATTTTACTCAAGTAGTTTATTGGATTTTTTATATTATTTTAAATTATTATTATATTAAAAAGTAATAAGTTGGGCTTTCCAGCAGGATGTGTATGTATGTTGTGATCAAACTTGAGAGCAAACCAGAAAGCCCAACTTCTATTAATGACTTTTTAAATTATATCATTAATATTTCAAGTGATACAAATGAATAATTGATGAAAAACAATTGGTACCTGCTCCCTTGGGTACTACCCCTTTTGAACTTTCAAAAGAGTTTAATTTTTTATCTAACTATATTATGAACATTATCTTTTTATCTTATACATATTTTTTTAAATTTTTTTAGGAGGTTTTAATTATGAAATATACAATAGAAGGATTTTCTCAACAAGCTGCCCACGAGCTTGGTCTTGATGCTTTGGATTTAATAATACTTAGATGGTTTGTCGACTTTAAAGACTCTGGAAATATGCGAGCTGAGTTTATAGATGGCGAAAAATACTACTGGATTAATCACAAAAAACTTTGCGCAGAACTTCCAATTTTAGATATGAAGACAAATGCTTTTTATAGAAGACTTAGAAAAATATCTGATGCTGGCGTTTTGAAAAAAGTCTTGGTAAAAGCTAACGGCAGCTATACATATTATGCAATCGGACACAATTTTATAAAACTTATCTCACCACACAGCTCAACTTCTAAGTCTAATAAATCGAAAATAAACCAAGAAGACATAGATTCTATTTTATCTGATATTAGTGATTTGCAAAGTGATTGTAAGGGCGACTTAAAGTCTTTTGATAAAAATGACTCATCTTTGGAAGTATCACATCTATCTCTAGATAATACTACTTCGTCTTTAGAATCTAATGCTATATTTTCAGGGTCATCACCTTCATCTTTAGAGTCAACTGCTTTATCTTTAGAATCGACACCTTTATCTCTAGAGCAAACACCTTCGTCTTTAGAGATGACACCTTTATCTTCAAAGTCATCACCTTTATCCTTAGAGCCGACTCCTATATCTCTAGAGCAAACACCTATATCCCTAGAGACGACGCCACCGTCTTTAGAGTCAACTCCTTCGTCTTTAGAGTCGGACCAAATAATTAATCTATCAAATAAATCTATCACATACCAATACCAAGATGACGCGAGTGCGGAGGTTTTGCTTTCTCAACTTATGTGGAGCCTAATTAAGAAAAACAACCCTAGCTTTAAAAAGCCTAATCTAGATAATTGGGCGAGGGCGTTTGATGTTATTTTAAACAATGACGAGCGAAATTTCCAAGAGGTGACTGAGCTAATCAAGTGGATTTATATCGAAAATGGATTTTGGGCGTCTCAAATCCTAAATCCGTGGCGTTTTAGGGATGTTTATGAAAAAGTTCTCGCAAGAAAAAACTTTGAAGAGTCAAAGAAAAAAGTCAACTCAGACATATTAAATCTATTTTCATGCTCTGATTTGACTGAGTTTGAGGATATGTAATAAATTTGAAATCGAGGTGATTTTATGGGTCTTTACGATTTGGATGCTGAGAGAAATATTTTGAGCTGTATATTTTTAGACAACGACGTCATAATCGAGGGCAACAATGTCAATCTATGTGCAAGCGACTTTTTCTACCCACAACACGCCATTATCTACACATATATGAAAAAGCTATTTGACGATAGTATTGGAATCGATACGGTGACTTTGAGAGCTGAGCTTGAAAAAAACGATATGCTCGAAAAAGCTGGTGGAATTTCTTATATTGCTGGGTTGACAGCGCTTATCACGACTTCGGACAACGTCTCATTTCACATGAAAATTGTAAAAGATTTGGCGACAAAACGCAGCATTAAAGATCTACTTTCCACTACTACAAAACAAATTAAAAAGCTAGGCAGCAAGGAACTTATAAAGTTTTCTGATGATTTGAAGTCGACGCTATTTGATAGTGGCAATGTCGAGGATTTGATAATAGATGTGTCTAATATACCTTTTGAAAACGAGGATGAAGGAGGTATCCAAACTGGGTTTTCGGCTATTGATGCTGCTACTGGAGGTGGGTTGCGCTTTGGTACGCTGACGATTTTGACTGGTAGTCCCGGCTCTGGAAAGAGTACTTTTTTAAACCAAATCCTTTCTAACGCTATGAGTTTGGGTTTTAACGGTTTTTTATATTCGGGGGAGCTTTCTTACCAGATGTCTCTTGATTGGTTTTGTAAAACTGTCGCAAATCCCAACCACTTGATTTCTTGTAGCAATTCTTTCGGCAAATATACAAAAGTGTCGGATGAAGGTAAAGAGGAGATTATAAACTGGGCAAAGGACAGACTGTTTTATTATTCAAAAGATGCCACAGCAGACGAGATAAACCTCGCAAATGCAATTGAATTTGCAGCACTTAGAAAAAATGTAAAGTTATTTATATTAGACAATTTGATGACTTTGGAATGTAGCGGCTCCGACAAATATGAAAAACAAATAATCGCCGTAAAAGCATTAAAAAACCTCGCTAAAAAATACAACCTCGTCATAATCTTAGTCGCCCATTCCAACAAAAGCTCACTCCAAAACCGCGAACCACACGTTTTTGAAATATCAGGGGCGAGCGAAATCCCAAACTTGGCTGACTATGTATTTAAGGCGACGCGCGAAAATAGCGAGCCCGAGACATATATCCTTCTTCTTAAAAACAGAATCACAGGTATTATAAAGAAAAAATTAAAACTAGCTTTCGACAGCGACAGAAAGCGATTTTTCACCACAGGCAAGTCCGAATTAAAAAAAGACTTCGGCTACTCACCGAAAATAACTCAAGAAAGCTTCTTATAACTCAAAAAGGCGTGAGAATCCCCACGCCTTTATTTAAATTTTATTCCTCGATAAAACTAAACTCTATATAATCACCGCTTTTCAACTCGATTTCAAAATCGTAGTACTTCGTCTCGTTATCATCCTCTTCTTCTTCACCAATTTTAAATGTCCTTATCGCCCTAAACCCAATTTTGCTCGTGCTGTTGGCATCTTTGGATAGCAACAAGATTTTGTCGCCAAATCTCATAATAACGTTACAATCCAGGACTAAGTGTATGGGGTTATCTCTTCCATGATACATCACGGTGCATTCTCTTCCTGGACGATTCAAATCAGTTCTGTATAATCTCTTCTTCTCAAGCATTTCGACAAAACGCTCAACGCCTACTTCTTTCACAATCGCCCACCTCCTTATGTTTATATATGATAAAATAAGGAGGTTTATTACTTATTAACTTTACAACCTCTAGATTATAAAAACCTTCTTAGAATATCTTGGTGGACATGAGCTATATATTCTATTCCCTGTTTTATCTGTTCTACAAGTTCCTCGCTGTCAAAAGTGTCTTCCATATGGGTATATACTAATTCGCCCACAACTACATTTTCGCTATTTATATAGAATTTAAATGCTTCGTATTTTTCATTGTATTCATTTAAAAACTCCAACAATTCAATTGGATAATCTGAATTTTTCCCCTTCATAAATCTATAAATAACGACCGTAAATGGGTTATCCGAAAGCATATATAGACTAATTTCACAAGGGTATTTCATACCATATATATTTTGTAAAATATTAAGACAAAGTCTGTTTTCGTTATTTTCTATTATTTCAAATCTATTTAAAATTCGCGACTCTTTTAGCTCGTGAAGTAATATCGGTTTTTTTTCAGCAAAATTCATAATCTCGCCCCCTAATTAAAAATAATACAAAGTCTATAAGATATCCATTATATCCGACTTCACACTTGATACAATTCCCAAACCATCTTGCAGTAAATCTACAAATTCATATCCATTAAAGTTATTTCCTGACCCGATATATGTTATTTTTGCAGTTATAAAATTTTGTGATGTAAGAAAATATTTTATAACTAAGCTGTCGTTGTTGAATTTATGCAACAACTTAAGTACATCATCTCTCTTTTTATTATCTTCTAATTTTGCGATAACATAATTTATTGAATTATAACAACTAGACTTCGGTATTGATATGGATACTTCATAAAAGTCCCAAGCAAACATTTTTACTGCGGGCTTTAAACTAAGTCTAAGCATCTTAGTGTCGTCTTGTAAAACGTCAAATGCTGCAAATAAACCAGTTTCTTTTAGTGTTTTTTTAAGTAGCGACTTTCTTCTATAAAACTCCATAATATCATCCCCTTAAAATCTACTTATTGATTATATTGTAGGTATCTTTTTCATAATTTTCAATAAATTACTATATAAATTGCAAAATAAATTATTTTAGGCAAAAAAAAGGCCAATCGAACCGAGAGTTATCATTATGTAAAATTCGATTGGCAAATAGCAAGATTGGAATCTCTTGCTCCTTGATTATGCACAATAATTATGGGCTTATTTATGTGACCTATCCGCACGGCCACTGCAACAAACAAGGAACAAAATGTCTTTAAATTAATTTAATTATGGGTCTTATTGGATTTAAAATTTATGAAAAATTAATATACAATAAGTATATTTATATTGTAGACATGTTTTCACTTTTTAAACACATTTTGTAAATTTTTTTTAATTAAAAATCTGCATTATCTTTTTCGTTTTCGTTTTCTTCGGCGTCGCTTCCTCTTTCGTCGCTGTCGTCCTCATCTTCATAACCATCGTCGTCTTTGTCTTTTATTTCGTCGCTATTTGAGTCGTCGTCTATATTTTCAATAGCATCATCTTTGTCACTAGAATCGTCGTACTTGTCTTGATCTGTGCATCCTGTTGATATTAATAAAATCAATCCAAGTAAAATAATTAATTTTTTCATAAATAATACCTCCAACTTTATATTTTAATTATCACATTCAATAATAGTATTGTTTTTACATACAAAACTTATTCAATTTTTAAAATCTCAGCTATTTATTATAATCATAATAAATATAAAGTGGATGTTATTTAAAATTAATATTTATTTAAGAATGTTTATTGAAAAATTTTTCTATATATGCTTCTTTAGAAAACATATTTTTCAAGAAGTCGTCATCATCCATATAATTCATACATTTAACCATAAGATAGTCAAATAACTCATTATAAAAATAATCACGATTTTGTGCTATGTAAGGGTCTTTTTCAGAGTGTTTTTTTAGAAATTCATCTTGGTCTATATTAGAAAGTAATTTTTCAAAATCCTTATCCTTTTTTAGAGCTTCTATATCTTTTTTATAATAATCACAAGCTAAAAACAAATCCCTTTTTTGTATATTTTCTTCTTTTATAATAAATGTCGCTATTTCATCATAAGAGTACTCATCTTCATAAGCACTTCTATATAAACTGCTATATACAAGATAAAACTCCTTAAAGGTATCTAATTTGTTTTTATTGTCATTTTTTATTTGATCCAGTACCCATATCACGACTTCATTTTGAATAAAGACATTGTACTTTCTGAGCATCATGATATACGTCATAAATAAAACTGAATATCCATATTGTATTGTGAAAAATATTAACTCATCACAATAACCATAATATAAACCTTTAAATTCATTTTCATCAAATCTATCAAATCTCACCCAACTTCTATGAAAATCTTCTATAGTGTATTTATATCTATTAAAGACAAGACTGAAGGTGAAATGGTCATAATCTCTATTTTCAAAGTTATTGAATATTGCTATAAATCCACATCCATTTGCTTTTTCAAAATATGTCTTTCCTTCAAGTCCTTTATTTATATTATTAATTTGTTTTATTGAATTATCATAATTCATCATAATTTTATCTACATCATCATTATAAAAATGTCTTTTGGCGATTTTTTCTACCACAGTTCTACTAAAAATCTTATAGTAAAAATCATCATAATTATCTACTTCATTTGCAAAATTATACATTGAGAGTACAATATCCAAACCCCTGAAACAAAAAGTTTGTAGGCCACCATAATACTTTTTCCAAAACTTTACTAAATTTTTATTAGTCCAACCTGTATTGAAACAGATTCTCGTTACTGCATTTGAAATACTTATATAATTTTCGCTTATTTCCTTAGCTAACTTAGATTCAGCAACCCTTCTTTTATCTATATCTTCTTTAGTTATTTCTGAGGGTTGCTTAAACTTTTTACTCCTTCTAAACCACATGTTGTGCCCTCCCACAAAACTCAGTTTCCTTACTATTATTATATAATATTTTTTATATATATTGTTTTATTTTTCTAATCATTATGTCTAAAAAGGCAATCTCTGATAATATATAAAAATATCATAATTGTTAGTGTAAAAAATACAGCTTTTATATATGTTGTATCGAACACTACACCGCCTACAAAACATAAAATTCCTATAAAAATTCTAATTATTATACTTTTATTAGATACTGATTTTCCATGTGGATAAGTTTTTTTATTCGCAACTGAATTACAGACTAAGCTAAGGCCAAATAAAGTGCCTATCATTATATATGCTAAGATCAAGTCTTTTGTAGCTATTGCTTTTTCGTCTAATATTCCTGTCAAAAGTCCTAAAAGCATTCCCCCAGAAAATAACATCAAAACTATGGATGCTATTTTAAATGTATACCACAAAGCGCCTTTTTTATCTTTTTCTTCGCATTCTACTACTGCTACTGCATATTCTTGATACACTGGTAATTGTGCTTCTGTTTTTTCTCTATATTGTGATTGTTGTGTAGATTGTTGATGTTGTGTTGTTGAATTTTGTATTGGCTCTTGATTGTTTGATTTTTCTGTCTCTTCTTTTAAATCTACTTCGTGTTTTGGCTTTTCTTTTTGAACTTCTAGTTTATACTCTTCTTTAGCTTGTCTTTCTGTTTCAATCTCGTCATATGTGTCATTTCTCATATCTAAAACTTTTGTACTATTTAATAAAGTACTTTCTATTTTGTTTTTTATATTTAAAAATCTCTCATCACTGTATTTATCATAAATATAATTACAGTCTTCTATAAGTTCTTTTATTTCTTCGTTTAACTCAGGTTTTTGAGATGCTTTGTCAAAAACCTTTTTTAAATTGTCTAAATAGACTTTATTGGCATATGAATTTTTTTCCTTATATTTTTGTGCAAAATAATTTTCTAAACAGGAAATAAGTTTTGCTTTTTTATCTTTTAAATCTACATCTTCTAGATTTCCTTCTAAATACCTGTCTATTTCTTTATTTATTATCTCAGACTTCTTCTTTGCTAAATCTATCCCGAAGTAGTTTGCGTATTCTTCCATCTGGTTGTCGTTGTCGCCTTGATTTATATCTAATAAATAAACATAAGTATCCTCCAAATAAGGATCTGAACCGAGCATTTTTCCCAAAATGCCAAGTTTCTCTTTATAACTTAGCAAATTTGATTCTGTTTTTAACTTCGAAAGTAGTTTCTGAGCTTCTTTTTTGTCGTCTATAGTCACCCTATACAATTCTTTTTTTGTCTCATTTTCAACACAGTCCAAAATCGCCTCGTGTATATCGACGACGCTACTTTCAACAGAGTTTAATATATTATTTCGCACTTCTTTTGATTTGAAAATCTCGTTTTTTTCCTTGAGCGATTTTTCATAATTTAATTTTTCTATCTTTTTATATTGATTTTCCAAGTCGTTAAATATCTCTCCAAAGGTGCAGTATTTTTGATAATACTTTTGCATAAATTCTTCTTCAGTTATATTTTTCACTTCCATATTTTTTAATATATATATAGCATCGTCTATATAAGTTTTTACAATATCGAGACTAGTATCAAATCCATCTGAAACTAAATCATCTAGCCCTTTATATTCATCTATGATTTTATCGAGTGTATTTCTGGCTTCTTCTCCATATTTTTTATATTGTAAATACAAAGTATTATAAAGTTTTATCTCCTCTGGAATTTTATCTAAAATACTGTTTTTCTCTTCTCCCATATAGAGTCCTCCTTATCCTCACTCGCTTTCTTTCTAATTTTTTCCTTTTATCTATATTATATTATAGTCCTACACTTTTAGGTTGTAAATTTCAAGTAAATTTTAATTAAATGCCTTAAAAATCATCTTTAAAATATCATCTAAGCCACTAAAATCAAAGTTTTCCCTGCTAATATCTTTATCTGACATTTTATCAAAAAATTTTTTTAGACAATTTGCCTTATCTAAAATCCTGCCTTGGTATTTGCCCGCATTTTCAAAATATCCAATCCACTGTATCGGGATTAGGCTGCCATCTTCTTCACACAAGATATCTCTTCCAAGGTAGAGCTCGATACTGCACGCCATCCCGTTAATATCCATGACGACATCTCCTGTGGGTCCTTTTGTGGGATATTTTTTCGCAATTTCCAAATCAGGATATTTAAGCACCTTGATATTGTTTGGGATTTCAATCCCGCTTAGAAGTTTCATCGCCTCTTGGCCCGCCGTATCGTTGTCAAAAATGGCTATTGTTCTATTTGCTATTCCAGAAGAAATAAACGCCTTTATAGTAGTTACTAGAGCATCGGCACTTCCTCTAAGCCTTGTCGCCTTAAAATCTAAAAATGAGTAGTATTCTGACAAATGAGGATATAAAATATTTAGCGCCGTCTCTAAAATGCAAGCGTCTGACTTGCCTTCTGTAAGCACGATAATCTTTTCGTTAATTATATACTCAGATTTTGCAATTTCCTTGGCATTTTTGCTAAACTCAAACTCCTCATCAAAATAACCATTAGCTATAATCTCGCTCACATCGTATATAATCTCGTCATCTTCACTATCGTAAATAGAAAGCACAATCCTCAACATAAATCTAATATCTATAAAATTTCCACTTAAAAATAGCTCCTTATTCTTCAAAATAAATAAAACTAGATTTTCTGACAGTTTATCTTCTTCTAAAAATTTGGTGCTAATTCTATCTAAAAAGTATTCGTCGTAAATTTTGTTATCTATAATAAACTTTATACTTTTGTTCAAACTCTGAACAAACTCATCTTTAGACTTTCCCATACCCCTGACTTTATAAAACTCGTCTTGTGCTTTTTTCAGCGTAAAACCCATAATATCTAGCTTGTCGGCGTACTTTTTACATTTTAATACATATCTAACTTTCTTGACTTCCTCTTCATACTCTATCTCCTGTGTTATGATTTTGTCACTTTCCGAAAAGACAGATATCAATACACCTTCAACATCATTTTTATCTTTTAACAATTCATAGTCATTCAAATACAAGCGACTAAACGCATCCATAAAATTTCCCCCTTCTAAAATCTCAACCTTATATTTATATATTAAGATTTCATATATTTCACAATTTTATAATAATTTATACTATAATTATACTATAAAGTATATTATTTTATGGGAGGTATTGCTATGAAAAACAGATCTATTAAAGAAATGAAACGAAAACTAAAAATCTTCTATAAAAAATTTCCTAACAAAGAAGTTATCAACCTCTATGATGCAAAAAACTATTTAATCCAATTATTATGCATTAATAATGAATCTCTTCCTGATGAGGCAGTATATTCTTTTTTAAAAGAAAATGGATATAAAAATATAGAGATGCATAATTCTAATAGCAATATAGAAGATTTATCAAACTTAGAAGTGACTTTAGATTTAGACTTGCATACTATAGATGATAGCACAGCCAACATAAATTCAAACTTAAAACACAGTCGCAAACGTTTCGCCAATAATAAAAGCAATCTCAAAGAATATTTAGAAACTAATAACCCTGTTATATTAGAAGAGCTTTTAATTAATAATAAAAAGTTAGTTAAAAAATATGCTAATATATATAAAAAGTTAATTTCTTCTACATCCACATTAGATTTATGCGATATTGAACAAGTTGGTATGATAGGTCTTCATAGAGCAATACAAAAATTCGACCCAGACAAGTTATGCGAATTTTCTTCATATGCTGTTTGGTGGATTAAATATTCTATTATTCGTGAAATTATTAGTAAAGCTAATACAATTAAAATTCCTGTATATAAATGTGAACAAATCATGAAAATCCGCAAATTAGAAAACGAAAGTATGAAGAAATACGGTTATATAGATAAAAATTTAATTTGTACTAAGATGAATATAGATAATGATAAATACGACTTTTTAAAAATGTTGGATTTAAAATTTAATCAAATTAAATCTCTAGATTCATTCGTAGATGATGAACAAAATGACTCTCTAATTTACTTTATAACTATTTCAAATGCTATAAATAGTAATGTATCTTTAGATTTTTTAGAGCCAGATAAGATAATTGATAAAAAGCTATTTAGACAAGATATGCTTCACAGTTTAGAGATTTTAACCGAAAAAGAAAAAAATGTCATCCTGCTTAGATTTGGTTTTATAAATGATAAAATCTATACGCTTCAAGAAATAGGTCATATTCTTAATCTTTCTAAGGAGAGAGTAAGACGAATAGAAATTGCTGCTTTAAAAAAATTATTTAACTCTAATTATGTTCAAACAATCCATGAACAATACACAATAGCTTAATATTTTTAAATAATACTAAAAAAAGGACAGTTTAA
>CAMEPL010000082.1 GCA_945931665.1 uncultured Clostridium sp.
TCATATAAAAATTCAAATACTTCTTTATTTGAAGGTCTATCTTCAAATTTCTTTGGCACTTTCAAAAAAATAGATTTTACATCTTTATCTTGTCTTACCTTTATATATTTTTTAAATCCTTCTAAAAATAATTCTATTGTATTTACACCTTTACCTATTTGAGGTGTTATAAAGTCCCACACATCATTCATTAAATCTAAAAACCTTAATTTACTATAATGTTGTAATTTATCTATATTATTTTTTAAGTCTTCATACATAATAATAGTTGATGCAGTTGTAGGCCCACATCCTGACATTTTCCTCCATTTCACTTCAAACCATTCTTGATTTCCACCAAAATAAATACAATTTCCAGCATTATCTTTTATTTTCAACAGTTTTAAATCTAGTATCCTCTCTATTCTCACCCTTTTCACCCGCTCTTTATAAAATTGTCAAAATATAGATTAATCCCTATATATTATTTATATTATCATATTAACTAAATTGATATCGTTTTATTTTTAATAAATTATTATAATTTCCTTATAAGTAAAAAAGAGGCTATCTAAAGCCTCTTTTTTTAGTATTGATATCTTCTATTTTAATTTATTTACTAAATATTACTCTTTCGTCTATATCAGCTATTGTAGCACATCCAGTAAGTCTCATAGTAGCTTCAAGTTCAGATATTATTTTGTTTACATAAATCTCTACCCCTTCAGTACCTCCACCAAATGATGCTGTTACAAATGGTCTTCCTATTAATACACCATCAGCACCTAACGCTATTAATTTTAATACATCTACACCTGTTCTAACTCCACCATCAGCAAGTATTGTAGTTTTTCCTTTTACAGCTTTAGCTATGTCAGGAAGTACATCAGCAGCACCTGGAGTACAATCTAACACCCTACCACCGTGATTAGATACTACTATAGCGTCTACACCAGCTTCAGCAGCTAATATAGCTTCATCTACAGTCATAAGTCCTTTTAATATAAAAGGTAGTTTTGTTGCTTGTTTTAATTCTTTTATTTTATCTAAAGTTTTTGGTTCTACATTTTTTCCATGAAGTGATAAAGTAACTAATCCACATGCATCTACATCTACTCCTAAAGCAAATACACCTGCATCTTCTGCTAATTTCATTTTTGAAATTATAGCATCATTTTCCCATGGTTTTATAAATGCTATACCATCTGCATTTTTTTCTTTTAATACTTCTAAGTTATCTGTTAAGAAAGTTTCTATCGCTGTATCTCCTACCATTGGGTAAATTCCAGCTTTTCTACATCCTTCTATTACCCATGATATGTATTCTTTTTCAGTATATTTTCCACCCATATTTAAAGTAGTACCTGATACTGGTGCAGCAAATATAGGTGCTTTCATTTTTTTACCGAACATTTCTACTGATGTATCTGGATTTTTTACATTGTGTAGCACTCTCATATTTATCTTAACTTTATCTAAGCTTTTTATATTCTCAGTAAATGCAACACCTGTACCTTTTCCACCCATTCCAGGAACTTCTCCAGAACAAGCTATCCCATTGCATACTTTACAAACTTTGCAGCTTCCATTTAAGTTTTCTCTTGCGCTTTTTAAAACATCTTTGTAATCCATATTTCATCCTCCCAAATAGTATTTTTAAAATTTTTGTCTAAATTTATCTTCTAATTCTAATAATAATTATAACACATTCTTTAGGAAACTCTTTCTATGAATAGGAGTTATACCATATTTTTCGATAGCCTCATAGTGCTCTTTTGTACCATATCCTTTATGATGTTTAAATCCATATTGAGGATACATTTCATCATATTTATACATAAGTCTATCTCTAGTTACCTTGGCAAGTATACTAGCTCCTGCTATAGATATTGACTTTGCATCTCCTTTTATTATTGGGAATTGCTTTATATCTAAATCAGGTATAGTAACTGCATCTAAAAGTAAGTAGTCTGGCTTTTTATTTAGAGCATTTATAGCTTTATTCATTGCCATGTATGTAGCGTTTAATATATTGTACTCATCTATTTCATCGTTATCTACTATCCCTATACCATAATCTAATGCTTGTTCTTTTATTATATCGAACAATTCATCTCTTTTAGCTTCAGAAAGCTTTTTAGAATCATTTATATAAGGAATCTTTGTCCCTTTTTCAAATACAACTACACTAGCTACAACTGGACCTGCCAGAGGGCCTCTTCCAGCTTCATCAACGCCTCCTATATATAAATATCCATTTGCATATCCTTCATTTTCAAATGTATTAATAAACTCCAATCTTTCTTCTTCTTTTTTTATTTTTTCTAATTTTTTGCCTAAGCTCTTTGCTATATTTTGAACAGATTTTCTATCATCTTTATCTAATATCTCTATATATTCTGCATACTGATCTTCTTTTAAATTTTCTACAATCTCTTTTATTTCTTTTACACTTTTATCTTTCATAATACACCTCAATTTCATATATTTATATTGTTTTATATAGTTATTATGTAATTATTAGTTAAATATTATTTTACTATACTTAGTATAATACAAAAAATCGCCAAGTAACTCAATATACATTAAATTCCTTGGCGATTTATATAAACAGTCTATATACTAAACTACAATGTCTTCTGATTCTTTGTCTTGAACCTTTTTAGATGGATTTATAAGGCTTCCTAAAAGTCCACCTATTACTGCTGGTACTACCCAACAGAAACCTAAGTTAGCAAAAGGTAATAAATCTATAAATACTACATTTACACCTAAATCTTTAGCTGCCATAAGTATACCCATTATTAATGCAACATAAGTAGCACCTTTAACTATATTATCGTTTTTAACATATTTTTTGAATATAGTCATCATTACTAAAACTATTGTAGCTGGGTATATTAAACTAAGTATTGGCGCTGATATTTTTATTATAGCTCCAACTCCTAGTGTTGATATTGCTAAACTGAATATACATACTGCTATTACTATATGCTCATATTTTAATTTATTTTTAGTTAAAGTTGAGAAGTATTCTGCAGTAGCTGATGTTAATCCTATAGCTGTTGTTAAACAAGCTAAAGTTACTATTAAAGATAAAATTATTTTACCTGGTGTTCCAAGTAAAGCAATTGTTATAGCAACTATTAATGTAGATTGAGATACTGTAGAATCATATACAGATGATACTGTAGCTCCTAAATAAGTAAGCCCTCCGTATACAACCGCTAATCCTATTGCAGCAATAAAACCTGATTTTAATAGTATACCAACTCTGTCTTTTTCTTCTTTATATCCTTTTTGTACTAAACTTTTTATTAATACAGCCGATAAGCATATAGCTCCTAATGCATCTAGAGTTTGATATCCTTGTAATATACCTTCATTAAATACATTTTGTATAGAAGCTTCATTTAAACTGCCTATTGGATTAATTATACCTATTGCTATTATAACTAATAAGCAGACTAATAATGCTGGTGTTAAATATGATCCTATTATATCAACTACTTTAGATGGCTTTATAGTTAAAGCTAATGTTATAGCAAAGAATATTGTCGAAAATAGTACAGAATTAAACCCTGGCACAATTGGACTTACACCCATTTCAAAAGTTGTAGCCGCAGTTCTTGGTATAGCAAGAAGTGGCCCTAAACATATCATTATTGCAGAACCTAATATAACTGCAAATAACTTACCTGCTCTTCCAAATACTTTTTCTGTGTCTCCATCAGTTTTAGCTGCTGCTAATATAGCAAGTAGTGATAATCCTACGTCAGCTATTATAAACCCTAAAAATCCTACTAAGAATTTATCCCCTGTTATTACTCCTAAGTAAGGCGGGAATATTAAATTTCCAGCTCCGAAGAACATAGCGAACAGGGCAAAACCAGTTATGATTATGTCTTTATTTTTTTTGTTCATAATTACTCCTCCCAATATTGTTGTCTTACTGATTAGTCTATTATACATAGATTTAGTATAATCGTCAATATAATAAAAATATATTTAATATTTAAATTATACAGATAATTCAGATTAATTAACTTATCTATTCTAAATACCTTTAAATATATTAGTTTTAGAATAATAAGAACACTTTTTATCAACAAGTTAAAACTAATAAATAAAAATTTTCTATATGTCACTTCAAAAATAAATATAATTTTCTATATAAAAAAACTGATTTAGAATGCTTAAATTTAAGTAATTCTAAACCAGTTTTTTATTTAAACAATTAATTTTATGCTTCTTCTATATCTTCAGGAACTTCTAATGTTATTTGTCCTAATTTACCTTCTCTAAACTCATTTAAAACAGTTTTTGCTATTCTTGTATAGTCTAGTTCATTTCTACCTAAGATAAATCCTCTTTTTCTTCCTATCATTTCCATAGTTTCTAGAGGTTCTTCACCTAGAGAATCTAATTTATATCTAGCTTTTAACTTCTCTGGTTCTATTTCAGACATCTTTTCTATGAATTTTAACCCTAAAGTGTCTATATCTAGGATTTCGTCTTTTATAGCTCTTGTGAATGCTAAATTTAAAGCTATTTTTTGATCTTCAAATTTAGGCCATAATATACCTGGAGTATCTAAAAGTTCTAAGTTACCTTTAAGTCTAACCCATTGCTTACCTTTTGTTACACCTGGTCTATCTCCAGTTTGTGTACTTTTTCTTCCTGTTAATTTATTTATAAGAGAAGATTTTCCAACGTTAGGAACACCAACTATCATAACTCTTATTGCTCTTTCTTTTCTTCCTTTTTCTTTTAGAGCATCCATTTTTTCTTTTGTTACATTTTTACACTCTTCTACTATTTTATTTACTCCGCTACCTTTTAGAGTGTCTACTGGTATTGCTTTTATACCTTTACTTTGATAATAGCTTATCCATTTGTTTAATTTAGCTCTGTCAGATAAATCACTTTTATTTAAAACTACTACCCTTGGTTTATTTTGAGCTAATTTATCTATCTCAGGGTTTTTACTACTAAGTGGTATTCTCGCATCTAAAAGCTCTATAACAACGTCTACAAGCTTTAAGTTGTTTTGTACCATTTCTTTTGTTTTTTTCATATGCCCTGGATACCAGTTTATATGTAGATTATCATCTTTTAAATATTCTTCGTAATCTCTTGTCATGTTCTCACTTCCTTTTTTATTAATTTATTTTTATTAAAAACTCTTTATATTAAAACTTTATAAAGATGTATATTTTTTATTTATATTATCTCTAATAATTTATGTATTTATTAGTTTATTTCTCTATATAAGACAAAAAGGAAAGCTCTTACGAGATTTCCTTTTATTTTAATAAAGATTTATTATCTTTTAGTTCTAGCTTCTTTAACTTTAGCAGCTTTACCAGTTCTAGTTCTTAAGTAATTGATTTTAGCTCTTCTTACTTTACCTTTTCTAGTAACTTCTATTTTTTCTATTTTTGGTGAATGAACTGGGAATGTTCTTTCTACACCTACGTTGAAAGATATTTTTCTAACAGTGAAAGTTTCTCTGTTTCCTCCACCTTGTCTTTTTATTACAACACCTTCAAATACTTGTATTCTTTCTCTTTTTCCTTCTACTATTCTAACGTGTACTCTTACAGTGTCCCCAGGTCCAAAGTTAGGAACTTCGTTTTTTAATTGTTCTTGTTCTAATGATTTTATTAATTCGTTCATTTTTTTCCTCCTAGTATTCATAGACATTCTTAATTACTGACCAGTGTAACAGAGGAATGCCCGTAGTCTCGACTTTTCATATTATACTATAAAAAATTATTTCTTACAATACTTTTTATATAAATCTTTTCTTCTTTTTTTGGTAATTTCAATAGCTTGTTCTTGTCTCCACGCCTCTATTTTTTGATGATTTCCAGACAATAATACATCAGGAACACTTAGTCCCATAAACTCTCTCGGTCTAGTGTAGTGTGGATATTCTAACAGATTATTTTCAAAAGATTCATCTTCAAATGACTCATTTTGATTTAATACTCCTGGAATAAGTCTAGCTATAGCATCTACAAGTATAAGTGCTGGCAATTCTCCTCCAGTAAGAACATAATCTCCTATTGATATTTCGTCTGTTACAATCAAATCTATTATTCTTTGATCTATTCCCTCATAATGTCCACAAAGTAGTATGATGTCTTCTTCTTTTGAGAATCCTTTTACTATTCCTTGTTTTAAAGTTTTACCCTTAGGAGTTAGATATATAACTCTAGGATTTTTTATATTATGAGTGTCAACTATATGCTTATATGTATCATAAATAGGTTGAGGAGTCATAAGCATACCTGCCCCACCTCCAAAAGGATAATCATCTACTTTTTTATGTTTGTTAGTAGAGAAATCTCTTATGTTGTAAACAAACACCTCGATTATACCCTTTTCTATAGCTCTTTTCATTATACTTTCCCCAAAGTATGAATTAAATATATCTGGGAAAAGTGTCATTATATGAAATCTCATTTTACCACCTAATCAAGCATTCCTTTTATAGGATTTATTATCATTTTATTTTGTTCTAAGTCTATAGTTGGTACGAATTTTTCAATTGATGGTATTAAATATTCTTTTTCGCCGCCTGAAACTACATATACATCGTTTATAGCATGTTGTAATACATCTTTAAGAACTCCTACTTTTTCTCCGTCCACAGTGAAAACATCTAATCCAATTAAGTCGGATACGAAAAATTCACCTTCATCTAATTCTCTACCTTGTTCTCTTGATATATACATGTTTTTAGTTTTTAATTTTTCCGCTAATTCTATAGAGTCAATACCTTTTATTTTCATTATAACCATGTTACCTTTGTATCTAACTCTTTCAACTTCGTACTTATTGTTTAAATTTTTATCTATATAAAAATAATCTAATTCATCAAAACGATTTATATCGTCAGTATATGGGTAAACACGAACTTCACCCTTTAAACCTTGTGTATTTACTATTTGTCCTATTCTAAAGACAGTTAATTTTTCAGTCATTTCGTCACCTCTTTTTACATTTTTAGTATATACAAAAAGGATTAGGCATATACCTAATCCTTTTTATACTATCTCAAGAGAAACCTTAAGGTGCTCTTTATTTCCAGCAGATTTTAATACAGTTCTAATAGCTTTAGCTATTCTCCCTTGTTTTCCTATAACCTTGCCCATATCTTCTTGAGAAACTGAAAGTTTAAGGATTATTTCACCTTTTTTTCTTGTTTCCTCAACTGTCACCTCATCAGGATTATCAACTAGAGCCTTAACTATATCGATAACTAGCTCTTTCATATTTTCCATCTCCTAAAATGTTTCAATAAAATAAGTTACGTTTCTTATTTTGCTATTATTTCTTGGCTTTGTAATAATTTTTTAACAGTTTCAGTAGGTTGTGCACCAACACCTAACCATTTTTTAGCTTTTTCATCGTTTATTTTTATTTGTTTTGGTTCAGAAACTGGATTGTAGTATCCTATTTCTTCTATGAATCTACCATCTCTTGGAGCTCTTGAATCTGCTACCACTATTCTGTAGAAAGGTTTTTTATTTGAACCCATTCTTTTTAATCTTATTTTAACTGCCATTTGGCCACCTCCGAAATTTTTTCTATTTTAGTTTTTAATTTATTTATTTAAAGAAAGGAAGTCCGGGAAAACCGCCTCTTTTCTTCATACCTTTACCATTTGAAGTAAACATCTTCATCATTTTTTTCATTTCATTTAATTGTTTTATTAATTTATTTACTTCTTGTACACTTGTTCCACTACCTTTTGCTATCCTTCTTTTTCTAGATGCATTAAGTATTTGTGGATTTCTTCTTTCTTCAATCGTCATAGACTGTATTATGGCTTTTACTCTGTTCATTTCTTTGCCATTCATATCTACGTCGCCTAATTGATTTTTAATATCTCCCATTCCTGGAATCATTCCAAGAATTTTATCCATAGAACCCATCTTTTGGATTTGTTCCATTTGATCTAAGAAATCTTCAAAATCAAATTCTTGTTTTTTAAGCTTAGCGCCTAGTGCCTTTGCTTTTTCCATATCCATAGTTTCTTGAGCTTTCTCAATTAAACTTAGGACATCACCCATTCCTAGAATTCTAGAAGCCATTCGGTCTGGATGGAAAGGTTCTAAATCATCTAATTTTTCACCCATACCTATGAATTTTATAGGTTTTTGTGTTACAGCTCTTATTGAAAGTGCTGCCCCACCTCTAGTATCACCATCTAGTTTAGTAAGTACAACCCCGTCTATACCTAAAGCATTGTCAAAACTTTCAGCTACATTAACTGCATCTTGACCTGTCATTGAGTCAACTACTAAAAGTATTTCGTGTGGTTTAACTTCAGATTTTATAGATTTTAATTCATTCATTAATTCTTCATCTATATGAAGTCTACCTGCTGTATCTATTATAACTAAATCGTTGTTGTTCTTTATAGCATGACTAAGTCCTGCTTTTGCTATATTAACTGGGTTTTCTTTATCTCCCATGTTAAATACTTCTATGCCTAAGCTTGAACCTACAACTTCTAATTGTTTTATTGCTGCTGGTCTATAAACGTCACAAGCTACAAGTAGTGGTTTCTTTCCTTGTTTCTTGAAATATCCGCCAAGCTTTCCTGATGTTGTCGTCTTACCTGCCCCTTGTAAACCTACCATCATTATTATTGTTGGTGGTTTTGAAGATATTGTTATTTTACTTTGAACATCTCCCATTAAAGCAGTAAGTTCTTCATTTACTATCTTTATAACATGTTGTGCTGGAGTTAAACTTTCCATAACTTCTTGCCCAACACATCTTTCTTGCACTTTTTTTACAAAATCTTTTACGACTTTAAAGTTTACATCGGCTTCAAGTAATGCAAGTTTTACTTCTCTCATAGCAGCCTTTACATCTTTTTCTGTAAGTTTTCCTTTTGATTTTAACTTACTAAAGGCACCTTGCAATTTATCAGATAAACCTTCAAATATCATTTTAACAACTCCCTACATATTTCTTCTATATTTTCTAGCTTAGGGATTAAATCAGCACAATCTCTATTGTGCAATAAATCTTCTTTTATGTCAATAATTTTCTCCCTAATAGATTTAAGGAATTTTTCTTGGTCTTTCAACTTAGCTACTAAATGTAGTTTACTTTCGTATTCTCTAAGTATTTTCTCTGAACGCTTCAATGTGTCGTAAACTCCTTGTCGTGATACACCTAAGTTTTCACTTATCTCTCCTAATGAATAATCTTCTTCATAATAAAGAGATACCATTTCTCGTTGTTTGTCAGTCAATAACTCTTTGTATTGCTCAAACAACAATCCAATCTCAACCATTTTTTCTATGTTCATAATAATCACTTCCAAGACCTTACTGTAAAGGTTCTTTACTTTACACATTGTATTTTATATCAAATAAATACTCTTGTCAACATTTATTTTATGCTAAGTTTAACCGAATAAAGCATCTACAAACGATTTAGAGTCAAAATCTTGTAAATCTTCCATTTGTTCCCCTACACCTATCAATTTAACAGGTACATCTACTTCTGATTTAACAGCTAAAACAACTCCACCTTTTGCTGTTCCATCTAGTTTTGTAAGAACTAAACCTGTTATATCACATACTTCTTTAAAGCTTTTTGCTTGTGATACTGCATTTTGTCCAGTAGTAGCATCAACTACTAATAAAACTTCTTTTTTAGCTTCTGGATATTCTCTATCTACTATTTTAAATACTTTACCTAATTCATTCATTAAGTTTGATTTATTGTGAAGACGTCCTGCTGTATCGCATATTAATACGTCTACCCCTCTAGACTTAGATGCTTTTATAGCATCAAATATTACTGCACCTGGGTCTGCACCTTCTTGATGTTTTATTATATCTACATTACATCTATTAGCCCATACTTCTAATTGATCTATGGCTGCTGCTCTAAATGTATCACCAGCAGCAAGTAATACCTTTTTACCTTCAGATTTATATCTATGAGCTAATTTTCCTATTGTTGTAGTTTTACCTACACCATTTACACCTACCATTAATATTATAGTTGGGCTGTGTGATGCATCTAACTTAGTATCATCTTTAGATAAAATATCTTCTATTATTAATTTTAATTCTTCTCTTATATCTTGAGGATCTGTTATTTTCTTGCTTCTTATAGCGTCTTCTAATTTTTCAATTATATCCATAGTAGTATTTACACCTACATCAGCTGTTATTAAAACTTCTTCTAAGTCTTCTAAAAGCTCTTCATCAACTTTAGTATATGCTTTTAATACTTCATCAACTCTATCTGTTATACCTTGTTTAGCTTTTGTTAAACCTTGTTTTAATCTATCAAATAAGCTTACTTTTTTAGGTTTTTCT
>CAMEPL010000083.1 GCA_945931665.1 uncultured Clostridium sp.
TAATTCGTGTGAATTAAAGTTTATTAATTAACCTACTGTTTAATTTTCAAAGTTCATTTGCTTCACTCGCTTAACTTGTTAAGTTGTTTCGCTCGTTTCAGCTTCTTTAGTTTAACAAACTTAATTTTGTTTGTCAACACTTTTTTAAAAAACTTTTTTCAGCTTTCGTCGTTTTTGACTTACTCGCTTTCAGAAGTTTTTGTCCCTGTCTCAAGGACAAGTAATACTATACCATTCATAAAAACTTTCGTCAACACTTTTTTTATATTTTTTTTATATTTTTTATAAAGTTTTTTTAATAACTGTTTCAAACCTTTGGTATTACTTATGTATAGGTTATTAAGTTTTTTTATAAAAAATAGATTTAGTTATGATTAATCACACAATAATAGTATTGCACAATAATATTATTTTAATACTTTATAAATAAATTTATCAAATATTATTCTATTACTATTATAAATAAAGTAATAATTTATTAAAATTTATTGTAATATTTATGGGTAATAATAAAAAAAATTTAAAATTACCCATAAATATTATTCTTTTGAATATATCTAAATTATTAATTTAATCAAAAAAAATTTAATTATTTTATAAATTTAATAATTGATTTATTCTCGGTACATCAAAACCTAAAACATAATCATCATTTATTTTCATTACTGGTACTGATAGAAACCCCTCTTTTATTAAATTTCTTTTATGTTCTGAGCTTTTAGATATATTATATTCTATATAGTCTATATTATTTTGTTTTAAATATTCTTTTAGCTTTGTACAATTTGGACATGTATCACTTGTATACATTTCTATATTCTTCACTATCACTCAACTCCTTCTTTCTCAATTTTACTTTATTTTCAGTTTTACATATTATAAAATTAATATGTATTGCAAATTATAAAAATATAATTAATAGTACATAATTTATAAAAATAAAGCAATACGATCAAAATATTTAGGAGGTTATTTGTAATGTCGAAAAAGGTAGTAATTATGTCAGCCTCTACTGGTGGCGGTCATAATAGGGCAGCTAAGGCCATGAAGGATGAAATTGAAAAGAAATGTATCGATGGCGAGCATATTACTTGCGAAATTGTAGATAGTTTAAAGTTAATAAATACAACAATGGATAAAATCATTTCTAGTGGTTATGAGAAATCAGCTAAATACACACCTAAAGCATGGGGTGGTGTATACAAAATGTCAGACGCAAATATTGTCTCTAAACATGAATATAAAGGTAACTTATTTAATACTATTTTAGCTTCAAAACTAAAAAAACTATTAAAAGAAAGTAAACCAGATTTAATTATAGGTACTCATCCATTTCCTATGATAGCTTTAAGCACACTTAAAAAGAAATATCCTTATCGAAATGCCTTTAATAGCTTCTTTGTTCCACCTCTTATATCAGTTTTAACTGATTATACAGCACACTCAACGTATATACAGGATGAAATTGATTATTATATTGCTGGTGATGAATATGTAAAGGAAGTATTAATATCAGAAGGTGTAGATGAAGATAAAATAAAAGCATATGGTATACCTGTTGAAAAGTCATTCTTGGAACACAGAGAAAAGAACGTTGTTCTTGAGGAATTAGGTCTTGCTCCAGATAAATTTACTGTACTACTAATGGGTGGTAGTTTTGGTGCCGGAAATATAAAGGATACATTAAAAGAATTATTAAATATAGATAGAGATTTCCAAATACTTGTTATAACTGGTAGAAATGAATCTCTAAAAGAAAAATTAGAAAAATCATTAGAAAAACATAATATTGATAAAAATATTTGTATACTTGGATTCACACAAAATATGAATGATATATTATCAGCTGTAGATATTATAGTTTCAAAACCTGGTGGTTTAACTACAACTGAATGTTTATTAAAAGAGCTGCCTATGATAATTCCTTATTATATTCCTGGCCAGGAAGAGGAAAATATGGACTTCCTATCAAATTGTGGTGCTGCTTTAAGAACCTCTAAAAAATTCACAATCTCTGTATTATTAAAAGTTCTTATTGATAATCCTGAAAGAATGCAATTACTGAAAAATAACATTAAATCTATTAAAAAACAAAATACCGCTGAAGATATAGCTAATTTAGTATCAAACATACTTGGTTGTTAATTACATATAAATATAATAAAGCCAACTCCTAAGAGTTGGCTAATTTTATAATGCATAGACAATCATATTTTGATTTAATAAGGTTCATAAAAATCTTCTTCGTAATCATACTGGTAATGCTTATAGTTATTTCTAAATGCACTGTTTCTGTTATCTTTTACAGAATGTATCTTTTTCTTACCCGCACTTTTTACTTTATCTCTTTTTTTAGATTCAATTTTTTTCTGTCTTTTTTCTTTATCGACAGCATGTTCCTCAAAATCTATAGTTGTTTTCATTTTACACCTCTATATTTCTCTTCTTCCTTCTAGGGCTTTAGATATAGTAACTTCATCTGCATATTCTAAATCTCCCCCTATAGGTAGACCATGGGCAATTCTAGTAACTTTTATACCCATTGGTTTTATAAGTCTAGCTATATACATAGCTGTAGCTTCTCCTTCTATAGTTGGGTTTGTTGCCATGATTATTTCTTTTACATCTTGGTTTCCTAACCTTTGTATAAGTTCTTTTATATTTATCATATCTGGACCTATACCATCCATTGGAGAAATTACTCCGTTTAATACATGGTATTGTCCTTTGAACTCTCTTATCTTTTCCATAGCTGCGACATCTCTAGGATCTTCTACAACACATATTACACTTGAATCTCTATTTGGATTAGAGCACATGCTACAAGGGTCCTTGTCAGTTATATTACAACATATAGAGCAATACTTGATTTCTCTTTTTGCATCTAAAATTGCTTTTGATAATGCTTCTACATCATTATTATTCATGTTAATTACATGAAATGCCAATCTTTGGGCCGTTTTCTTTCCTATGCCTGGAAGTTTTGAAAATTCTTCGATAAGCCTACTTATAGGCTCTGTATAATATTGCATTATTATCACCTACTAAAATAAACCTGGTATGTTCATTCCCCCAGTCATTTTACTCATTTGAGATGATTGAGCGTCGTCTACTTTTCTTAATGCTTCATTTACTGCACTTATAACTAAGTCTTGTAACATTTCTATATCGTCTGGATCTACTACTTCTGGTTTCATAGTAACATCTAAAACTTCTTTTTTACCATTAACTTTAACAGTAACAGCTCCTCCACCTACAGATACTTCAAACTCTTTAGCTTCTAACTCTTGTTGCATTTTTTGCATATTGTCTTGCATTTTTTGAGCTTGTTTTAAAATTTGATTCATATTACCTGGCATCATTCCTCCGCCAAATCCTTTTTTAGCCATTTATTTATTCCTCCTTAAGAAATTTATCATTATTTTATAATATAATTTTTATCATTTATTTTAGCTTTTTTCAATACTATCTTTTACTTCTAATATATCTTCACTTACTATATCTTTTAATATTTGTTCACCTTTATCCTCTTTTTTTATTTCAGTATTTAAACTTAATAGTTGTGATTTAAATACTATTTTTACATTAAAGCTTCTATTTAATACTTCTCTTATGACTTTTTCTACATATTCTATAGTTTGAGGTGAATCTAATTTGTTTTTAGCAAATGAGTAATTGTCGGTAAATATTATATATAGAATATCATCTGCTATATTAAAACTATCTACGTCTTGAAGCAAGGCCCTAGTTATTTGCTGTCTATCTTCCTTCATTTTTTGTAAGATGTTTTTCCATGATTTTTGTATTAACTTAACATCATCACTCTTCAGATTTTCATATTCTATATCTTCTTCATGTTGTGTTTCAGCAGTATTGTTCCCAGCTTTTTCATTTTTATCAGAGTTATCCACTGATTGATTTGTGGATATGTGATTAACTTTTATATTTCCAGATTCTATTTTCTGTTCTAAGTTTTCTATTCTCTTTATTAAAGCTTCTTTACTCTCATCAAACATAGGTTGCGCTATTTTCATCATAGTTACTTCCATAAGAACCCTTGGATTTGATGATGATTTCATACCATCTTGTGCTTCTGATAATATATTTAAAACTCTTATTAAGTTGTTTGTATCTATAGTTTCAGCTTGTTTTTTTAATAAATCTATAGTTTCTTCTGGAAGTGATATAATTTCATCTAAGTCATTTGATATTTTACATACCATTAAGTTTCTGAAATGGTCTATCAAATCGTTTACTAGGTTTCTTACATCTTTACCCCATATAATAAAATCATTTAATATTTGAAGTGATTTTCTAGTATCTTCTTTTATTATAGATTCCGCTAAATCAAATAACTGCTCTATATTTACGCTTCCTAAAAGTTCAATTACATCATTATAACGTATAGTATGTCCTTCAAAAGATATACATTGATCTAATATACTAAGCGCATCCCTAAGCGCCCCCTGTGAATTTCTTGCAATTAAGTTTAATGCCTTTTCATCAGCATCTATGCCTTCTTTTTCACATATATACTTCATTCTTTCTGAGATATCTTTTACTGTTACTCTCTTAAAATCAAACCTTTGACATCTAGATAATATTGTTGCAGGTATTTTATGTGGTTCTGTAGTTGCAAGTATAAATATAACGTATGATGGTGGTTCTTCCAACGTTTTTAGAAGTGCATTAAATGCTCCTTGTGATAACATATGAACCTCATCTATTATATATACTTTATATTTAGATTTAGCAGGAGAATATTTTACATTTTCTCTTAATTCCCTGATATCATCTACACTGTTGTTTGAAGCTGCATCTATTTCAACTACATCCATTGTTTTATCTTCTAAAATTTCTCTACAACTTTCACATTCATTACAAGGTTCATCATTGTGTAAATTAGTACAGTTTACAGCCCTAGAAAATATTTTAGCTGTAGATGTTTTACCTGTACCTCTTGTCCCACAGAATAAATATGCATGACCTACATTATTATTTTCTATTTGATTTTTTAAAGTTCTAACTATATGTTCTTGACCTACTACATCGCTAAAGTTTTTCGGTCTATATACTCTGTACAACGCCTTATGCATATCTATCATCCCCTTTGTTCCAAATACTGTTTTTATTTTAGACAATTTCTTTAATTATTATATCATTAAATAGATAAAATTACTCTAATTAAACATCTTTCTCAATTGTATTTAAGTTAAACTATATAGTTTTGTTTTTATACATAATAAAAAAATCTTTCCAATTATAATAAAGGGGTTATACCTCCTTCATTTTGAAAAGATTTACAAAAATAAAAATCCCTCAAAAAGGGATTTGTTTTTATATATTAAAATGCTGTACACCATCTATTGACTATACTTCACAGACGTTACCAAAGTAGTTAGCTCAGCTTAGGCACTCCCACGTCACATGCAGTAACCACTTACTGCTGCTTCCTTCCGGATCTGACAGGGTTCATGGGCTTACATTGCATGGGACCTAAACGTCAACACCACTTGCTTCGGGCAGCTCCACAAAGTAGTAGCCTCTAGATGGAATTCAATCCTGCTATAGCGGATTGCAGGTTACAGGGCACCGCTACTTCCCCATCTAGTACAGCAAAGTTGTAACCGAAATTTAATGTTTCCTTGGCGGAGAGAGTGGGATTCGAACCCACGATACGCTTTTGACACGCATACTAGCTTTCCAGGCCAGCGTCTTCGTCCTCTCGACCATCTCTCCAGCTATTTTTTCCTTAACTCTTTAAAAAATCTTTGCAAAATGATCGAACACTCGTCTTCCATTATTCCAAACTCAACATTTACACGACTATCTTTAAAGTACTCCATCTTAAATGTATGTTGTTTTTCTATATTCGCGTTTTTAATATGCTTAGTTCCTATTATTATATTTTTTATTCTTGAATTTACAATAGCTCCACTACACATAATACAAGGTTCCATAGTAACATATAAATCACAATTCATAAGTCGCCAACCATCTAATGTCTTTGCCGCATCTTTTATTGCTAACATCTCGGCATGTGCTGTGCTGTCTTGTAGAGTCTCAGTTAAATTATGACCTCTACCGATAATTTTATTATCTTTAACTACTACAGCTCCTATAGGTGTTTCACCCTTATCATATGCTTTCTTGGCTTCACATATTGCCTCATTCATAAAAAATGTTTTTTCCATATTTCCTCCTAAACATATAACATATTAATATTAACACAACTTTTTTTATAATTCAACTTATTTTTTCCTTCAAATTTCTATTTTAAATGACCTTTTAAAACAAATATTTTATTCAAAATTATAAAAGGACTTATTGAGTATAAGTCCCTTACTTTGTTTTATTTATTCAAATAAAATATTTTTTGCTTTTAGTTCCTTTTGTATTTCTTCAAATATATCATCATTATCAACCTCAATCGTGTGCATATGATAATCTGGTGATAAAAGTGATAATTGTTTAAATTCATTTGTAGCTGCTTTTTGCATGAAATTTTTTAAATCTCTATTTGTAGCTACATTTAGGTCTGCTTTTAAAACTCCATATGTAGGATGTTCCACTATAACATCTTTTACCTTTCCACCTAAATCAATTATGGTTTGTAATTCATCATAAAGTTCATCATCAGACTTATGATTTTTACATTTTATTTTAAACTCATTTTTTACAGAGTTTAAAACAATATATCCATTAGATGTTGCTATAATTTCTAACCCAGATGCTCTTAAAAGTGCTATATCCTTTACTACAACTTGTCTACTAACTTGAAGTTCTGCTGATAATTCACTTCCCTTTACAGGTTTATCAGATTTTTTTAGAATTTGTAATAATTTTTCTCTTCTTTCATTTGAGCCCATTTCGCACCTTCTTCTTATTTTATTATTTTCTTTTTTATCATCTTTAATTTATTCTATATAGTTTTTTTAAAAAAATCAATTACTAACTTTTTATTAAATTTACACAGTGGAGATGAATAAAATTAAAAATTTAACGATGATTTTTTGTTGAATACTAAATTATGTGGTGTTATAATTGTTATCACAAGTGTAATTACACCTGTAAATACTTTATGATAAAAGGGGTCTATTATGATGAATGAACTATCTGAAAAGATATTAAAATTAAAAAAAGAAAAAAACGCTATAATATTAGCGCATTTATATCAAATTCCTGAGGTACAAGAAATTGCAGACTATGTAGGAGATTCTTATTATTTAAGCCAAGTTGCTCGTGATGCCAAGGAAGATTTAATTATTTTCTGTGGTGTAAAATTTATGGCTGAAAGCGCAAAAGTATTATCACCAGATAAGACAGTTATATTGCCAGCACCAAATGCAGGATGCCCTATGGCTGATATGGCTGAAGTTGAAGATGTCGAAGAAATGATAAAAGAATATCCTGATGCATTTAAAGTTTGTTACATAAATTCATCTTATGAAGTTAAAGCCCTTTGTGATGCATCTGTTACATCATCTAGTGCTTTAAATATAATGAAAAACATACCTAATAAACAAATATTATTCCTACCTGATCAAAATTTAGGTGGATATATTGCTGAATTCTTCCCTGAAAAAGAATTTATTTTATGGAAAGGTTTCTGCCCTACACACCATAGAATTACAGCAGAAGATATAATAAATGCAAAACAAGAACATCCAAACGTAAAAGTTTTAGCTCATCCCGAATGTTCTAAAGAAGTAAGATATTTAAGTGATTATCTTGGTAGTACGAGCGGTATAATCGACTATGCAACTAAATGTGAAGATAATGAGTTTATAATAGCAACTGAAGAAGGTGTGCTACATCAACTTCAAAAGAAAAATCCAAATAAAAAATTCTATTTCCCTGAAATGATGGTATGCCCAAATATGAAAAAAACTACTCTACAAGATATCTATGATGCACTAGATGGTAAAAGAGAAGAAGTCATTCTAGATGAAGAAATACGTAAAAAAGCTTTAACATCACTAGAAAATATGCATAAATTGGGGAATTAATTATGGAAAATAAAAATGTAGATGTTTTAATAATTGGTTCTGGAGTTTCTGGTTTATATAGTGCTCTTAATCTAAGTAGTGATTTAGATATTTTAGTAATTTCAAAAGGGAAAATAGACTGTACGAATACATACCTAGCCCAAGGTGGAATCTCAGTTGCTAGGAATAAAGAAGATATTCCTGATTTTATAGAAGATACATTAAAAGCAGGACAATATAAAAATGATTTAGACGCAGTAAAAGTATTAACTTCTGAGTCTATAAAAAATGTAGAAGAATTAGTCTCATTAGGTATGAAACTTGATCTAGATGAAGATGGAAACTGGGATTATACAAGAGAAGGCGCTCACTCTGTAAACAGAATAGTACATACTAATGACCATACAGGAGAAGATGTAGAAAAAACTCTTATAAAAAATATTCTTTCTAAACCAAATATAACTGTTTCAGAAGATACTTTTTTCGTAGATATTATAGAAGAAGATGATAAATGTATCGGAGCAATACTATTAAAAGACGGTGAACAAATAAATGTATTTGCTAAATATGTAATTTTAGCTTGTGGTGGAATTGGAGGTCTTTATAAAAATTCCACTAGTCAAAGAATTTTAAAGGGCGATGGACTTGCCACAGCATTAAGACATAACATCGAACTTAAAGATATTAATTATATCCAAATACACCCTACTGCTTTTTATGATGAAACTAAAGACGAAAGAAGATTTTTAATATCAGAATCAGTAAGAGGTGAAGGTGGTATACTTACAAATGTAAATGGAGAAAGATTTGTAAATGAATTGTTACCACGAGATGTTGTCTCAGCAGCTGTTTTTGAACAAATGGAAAAGACAAACACACCTTATGTTTTATTAGATATTAGTTTCTTAGATTCTGATTACATAAAAAATAGATTTTCATTAATCTATGAAAATTGTCTTGAAAAAGGAACTGATATAACAAAAGAACCTATAAAAGTTTCTCCTGCCCAACATTATTTTATGGGTGGAATAAAAGTCGATACTAACAGCAAAACATCATTGGAACGTTTATTTGCAGTAGGTGAAACTAGTTGTACAGGTATTCATGGCGCCAATAGATTAGCAAGCAATTCACTATTAGAGGGATTAGTATTCTCACAAAGGGCTGCCAATGTTATAAATAACTCAATAAATGATATGGAACTAATCACAAAATCTGTTGATAAAATAGAAAAAACAGTGGATGAAATAGCAGCAGAAAACAAAAAATTAGTTGTAGCAGCAATTAAAGGACAAGGTGGTAGAATAGATGATTAATTTTTTAATTGTAGACAAAATAATAAAAGATGCCCTGATAGAAGATATTCCAAATGAAGATATAACAACAAATTCTATAGTATCAGAAAATAGTATATCTTCTGTTGATCTTCTTTGTAAAGAAGAAGGTATTATCGCTGGATTAGATGTTTTTTCCAGAGTTTTCCACATATTAGGAGATGTATCTGTGGATTTGTGGAAAAAAGATGGCGATAAAGTTTATCCAAAAGAAAAAATAGCCGAACTTAAAGGAAATACAAGAAATATACTTAAAGGTGAACGAGTTGCTCTTAACCTTCTTCAAAGGATGAGTGGTATTGCGACTTTAACTAATAAATTTGTAAAACAAATTGAACATACAGATGCAAAATTACTAGATACTAGAAAAACAACACCTAACTTAAAATTATTAGAAAAATATGCAGTAAAAGTTGGTGGTGGACACAATCATCGATTTAATCTATCTGATGGTGTTATGTTAAAAGATAATCATATCGATGCTGCTGGAGGTATCACTAATGCAGTCAATCTAGCTAGAAAAAATTCTTCTTTTGTAAGAAAAATAGAAGTAGAAACTGAAACACTAGATATGGTTAAAGAGGCTTTAGATGTAAATGCCGATATAATTATGCTTGATAATATGGATTTAGAAACAGCTAAAGAAGCCGTTTCACTAATAGGAAACAAGGCACAAATCGAATTTTCTGGAAATGTTTCATTGGAAACAATTAAATCTATTGCTGAAATTGGTGTAGGGTTTATATCTGTAGGAGCCTTAACTCACTCAGCTAAAATATTAGATTTAAGTATGAAAAATCTTAAGCCCTTAAATTAATATAAATAAAAAACCATTCCCTACTACTAAGAGAGAATGGTTTTTGTATCCTAATGAAAGGTGCTATGCTTATTTAAAATGAATAATGAACTTATCTAGTTGTAATGACTATGTAATTCATTAAATAAAAAAAGACTACGTGGCTACGTCTTACTCTCCCAGGCGGTTGCCCACCAAGTACCATCAGCGCT
>CAMEPL010000084.1 GCA_945931665.1 uncultured Clostridium sp.
GAGACACATATTGATGAAAGTATTACTTTAGCTAGCTTATCAAAAATCTCTTTATTTTCACCATGGTATTCACATCGTTTGTTTAAAGATTATACAATTAATCCACAAACCTAAGAGAAAAGTGTTAATAAAAAGAGATATAAATGCTACTGAATATTTTGGATATTGTGAAGAAGTAGGATGTGATATTTGGGGGTATTTAAGCAGTATTTCATCAATAAGTGGAGAACCAATTTGTCTATGGTTACCTTTAAAATATCAAAAACCGAATACATCAGAATATGTACAAGGGGTTGAATTACCAATTGATTTTGATGATGAAGTTCCAAAAGGATTTGATTTAATTTTACTACCAGAGGCTGATTATTTAGTATTTCAGGGAGAACCATTTGATGAAAAAGATTACTGTCAGGCTATTGAAGAGGTACAAGAATCTATAAAAAAATATGACCCAACAATATGGGGGTATAAATGGGATAAGAATAATCCACGTATTCAATTAGAACCTATAGGAACAAGAGGATATATTGAGATGGTAGCAGTGAAAAAATCTTAATTTTATACAGAATTTTCATTCTGAACCCGGATTTGTTTAAAACAAAAACTGTAAATTTTTTAAAGCCTATTGAAAAGTAATTTTATATAAGATATTATAGAAATAATATGTTTTAAAATATAATTGAATTATAAGTTAAAAATAAATAAGAACGAGTAGGTGTGCAGAATGAAAAAAGATATATGTATAGTAGGTATAGCAGGTGGTTCTGCTTCAGGGAAAACTACTATTGTAAATAACATAAAAGAGTTATTTAAAAATGACATTGAACTAATAAGTCATGACAATTATTATCTATCAAATGATGACAAAACTATGGAAGAAAGAGTTAAATTAAACTATGACCATCCATCATCATTCGACACAGATAAAATGATAGAGGACGTTAAAAAATTAAAAGCAGGCGAAGTAATATATAGACCGGTTTACGACTATACTCAGCATACAAGAGCGGAAGAAGTTGTAGAAGTTCAACCTAAAAAAGTTATAATATTAGAAGGTATATTAATATTAGAAGATCCAAGACTTAGAGATTTAATGGATATAAAAGTATTTGTTGATACAGATGCTGATGAAAGATTAATGAGACGTATATTAAGAGATACACAAGAAAGAGGAAGAACAGTAGAATCTGTTTTAAATCAATACGTAACTACTGTAAAACCAATGCACGAACAATTTGTAGAGCCTTCTAAAAAATATGCTGACATAATAATTCCTAGAGGTGGCGAAAACAAAATAGGAATACACATATTACAAGAGCATTTAAAATTAATGTTAGACTAGGCTTAAGTATAAATAATTTTATACGATTATAAAGTAAAATAGAACAAAATATTTTGAATTTGACTAATACCTCCGTAGTAATATAATATCTATATAATATATTATTGCGGAGGTATTATTTTGAATTATATAGAAGCTATAAGAAATTTTGAACCAATAAATGAGCAAGAAGAGAACGATAAAAGATTAATTTTAAACTTTATAGAGAAGAATGCTGATGTGCTTTATAGAGACAATGAATATGCACATATGACTAGCTCAGGACTGATTTTTAATAATAAATTAGACAAGATTTTAATGGTACATCACAATATATACAACACATGGTCATGGACAGGGGGACATGCAGATGGAGAGAGTGATTTATTAAAAGTTGCCATTAAGGAAGCAATAGAAGAAACAGGTTTAGAAGAGATAGGTGTTTTAGAGCAAGATATAATAGCAATAGACATTTTACCCGTAGTCCCACATATCAAAAAAGGTAAGTTTGTAAGTGGACATCTTCATTTTTGTATCTCATATGCATTAACTGCAGATGAAGATAGCCATATTGAAGCAAAACTTGATGAAAATAGTGGTGTAAAATGGATCAAAATAGATGAGTTAGAAAAATATTCGAATGAACCTTATTTAATAGGAGTATATAGAAAAATCCACAAAAGAGTACTTATGAATAGAGAAAATCAATAAATTGGATAAGCTAAATGAAAGATAAATAAATAATCTTTCATATTTAAATAAAAAAAGCTATGATTTATTGAAATACATTGTCAATTTTATTTTCATAGCTTTTATATATTAACTTTTATATTTACTTCTAATTTGATTTTGAAACTACGATAAATAATCTCTTATAGTTAAATAAAACACTTCCATCAGCTCTTAAAGAGTATACATTTTTTAGTTTGATTAAGTAATTATTCTTGAAGTTTTCTCTTAATTCTTCAGTAGGAAGGGCATTTAAGTAATCCTTCATACTTGTACTTTCATACCATTGTAAAATACCTTCAAGTCCTTGCATAACATGCATATAAGTTGTAGTCCATATTTGAATATCTTTTGCACTTGATAAGCGAGATAATACATCATAATAGAATTCTGGTTGATGATGATTAAATCTCAATTTCTTTCCTTCAAAATAAGGTTTATATTTTTTTACATATTCTAATTCATATAATGCTTGTTGTCCTTTGATATTATCTACTAATGGCAATTGTATTGCTATAGTTCCACCTGTATTTAATAAAGCATACCATTTTTTTATTAACTCTTCATGTCCAGTCATACGTTGGATAGCAGCATTTGAAAATACTATATCAAATTTGCCTAATGGGCTCAAATCCAATGTTGCATCCATTAATCTAAAGTCTATATCTGGGTATAGAGATTTAGCTTTTTCAATCATTGTAGGTGAGTTATCTATACCTATAATCTCAGCATTAGGCCATCTTTTCTTTAATTCATTAGTACTATTCCCAGAACCACAACCTATATCTAAAATACGAGCAGGATTTTCTATTCCTATTCTTGATATTAAGTCTTTTGCAGGTAAAGTTCTTTCTTTACCGAACTTTAAGTATAAATCTGGATTCCAATCTATCATTTTAAAATTCCCCCTTTGAATAAAAAACTCTATATATGAATTAAAGCACTATTAAGTTAAAAGTGCAAGAAGAAAAAAATAAATTTCATTTTAGATAAAAATATTTTTATATATATTTTAAAAACAATCTTTAATTATAAAAGTTTTTATAATTATTTTGTAGTAAAATTCATAATAAAAACTTAGATTTATAGTGTATACTAAATATAAATAAGTGAAATAAATTAAATGATATGATTAAAATAAAAAAAATGATTTTTAATCATAAATCAAAAAAACGAATATTGGGCATAATTAATTTTCAGATTACATTTATTAATGTATATATTAAGAGGTTATAGTGTATGTAATTATTGGGTGAAGAGGAGAATATTATGGGGTTTTTTAAAAAGTATAGAAATACAATATTGAAATATGGATTTTTATTGTTTTTAATGATTTTTACTATTTATATAGTCTTTCAAAACTTAGACATAACTTCTATAGAGAAAATAAAAGATATAATAAACAGAAAATACATAGCAATAGGGATTTGTGCAATTTTAATATATATGTTTTTAGAAGGTATAATTTTAAAATATATACTTAATGCTCAATATAAAGTAAAAGAAAAGTTCTTAGGGCTTAAATTAGCTACTATGGGATTTTATTATAACCTAGTAACTCCATTTGCATCAGGAAGTCAGCCAATGCTTATTTATGTTCTATCTAAGTATAAAGTGCCATTAGGTGAAGCGACAGGAATAATAACAAATAAAACGTTATTATATCAATCTGTAGTTACTGTATATTGTGCAGTATTGTTTTTATTAAATATGGAACTGTTAAAAAGCCAAATACCAGGTGTTATATCTTTAGTTATACTTGGGTTAAGCATAAATATTTTTACTATTATAATGGCAATATTAGCAATTTTAAATCCTATAAAAATAAAGGCAGTAACTAGTTTTTTTATATATCACCTTTCTAAGTTTAAAATTTTAAGATTTTTAAAAAATAAAGAAGAAAAAATAAACAGATTTATAGATGATTACAGTACTTCAGTTAAATTTTTTATGACAAATAAAAAATTATTATTTAAGACGACGACATTAACGATAATCCAGTTAACAGCTTACTTTAGCGTATCTTACTGGATATACAGGTCATTTAATTTAAGTAATTATCATATTATTTACTTTATAACTTTACAGACGCTTTTATATATGGCTGTTTCACCAGCGCCAACTCCGGGTAATATAGGAGCTAATGAGATAGCATTTTTTAGTATATTTACAAATATATTTCCGAAGTCAATTTTAGGATATGCAGTTCTTTTATATGGAGGATTAGTATATTATTTGATTTTGGTTATAAGCGCTATATTTACATTAGTAACTCATGTTCAAATTAAAGGAAAGCCATCACTTACGAAAGACAATAATGTTAGTAAAATATAAATTTTTATTTTAAGGAGATAGATTATGACATTTAAAAAAATAAATGAAAATGAACAACAAAATTTACACGATAGAAGTTGTATGATTTTAGTTAACTTTAATGCTAAGGAACTTGCAGCAATCAAGACAGTAAGTAGTTTTGCTGGAATAAGAGATAGAATAGCTGTAACTAGTAAAAATGGAAATACAAAAATAAAAGATATATTAGATGGTAATATAGTTGATGATAATGAAGATATATGGAGCGAGAAGGCCATAATCTTTAATAACATACCAACTAATAGAGTTTCTGGATTTTTAGATGGATTAAAAAAGATGAAAATAAGAAGACCTCTAACTGCAATGGTTACGGAGGTTTCAATCGATTGGAAACTAAACACATTAATATATAATTTAAAAGAAGAAAGAAAAGCAATTGCTAAAGGTAAATTTGTAGACCATAAATAAGAGGTTTAAGAGGGAGTGGCGCAGAATGAGCAAAAATACATTCTGAGACATTCCCTTTTTTGATTATAATTAAATTAACTATGGAAAGGGGATAATAATTATGAAAGTTTTAATTACTGTAAAAATTAGCGATGAACAGTTTAAAAGAATACAAAGTCTAGGATATGAGGTTTTGAGAATTTCAGAATCAAAAGTTAAAAATAGTAATGAAGTGGATGATGCAGATGTATTAGTTGCATATAATCCTTTTAAAACATTAGATATATCAAAAATGAAAAATTTAAAATATATTATGCTTACAAGTGTTGGATTTGATCAAGTTCCAAAAGAAAAGGTATTAAAACAAAACATACAAGTAACTAATAATAGAGGTGGATATAGTATTCCAATGGCAGAGTGGATAGTTATGTGTATATTGGAAATATATAAAAAAGCTAAGACATTTTATAAACAACAACAAGACAAAGTTTGGCATATGGATTTTGGAATAAGTGAACTTTATGGAAGTAGAATTGGATTTCTGGGAACAGGAACAATTGCTATGGAAGCTGCAAAACGACTTAATGGATTTGGAGTTGAAATATGGGGGTACAATACTAATGGACGCAAAGTAGAATATTTTGATAGATGTTTTGGCAAAAATCAAATAAATGAAATATTTAAAAATTGTGATGTTGTAGTCAGCACAATGCCTTGCACAGAAAAAACAAAAGGCATGATTGATAAAGATAAATTTGCATTAATGAAAGATGGGTCTAGCTTTATAAATGTTGGAAGGGGAAAACTTGTAAAAGAAGACGATTTATTAATGTATATAGATAAATTTAGAGGTGTTGCATTAGATGTATTTGAGGAAGAACCTCTTAGAAAAGAAAGCCCACTATGGGAAGCTGAAAATGTAATTGTAACACCACATAACTGTTGGGTATCTGATAAGAATACTATAAGAGTAGAAGAATTAATGTATTCTAATTTGAAAAAATACAAAGAAGGTAAACAAGTAAATAATATAGTAAATATAGAAAGGGGATATTAATAATAGAAGTTTTAAATGAATATAATTTTTCTTGTGTTATAAAATAATCCATAAATTTATGATAATATAGATAAGACTAATTTATATTTAGTTAAATAAACTAATTTTATATTATTAATCTAAGATTAGCATTAAAAAAGTAGAATTTAGATAATACTATGATTATATAAAAGTTAAGGAGTTTAATGTATGAGTGCTCAAAAGAGAATTGAAGAACTGATAAATTTAATAAATTATCACAATGACAAATATTACAATCAAGATTCACCGGAGATAGAAGACTTTGAATACGATAATTTGATGAAAGAGTTAATCAAATTAGAAGAAGAAAATCCAGAGTTAAAGAGAAATGATTCGCCATCAAACAGAGTTGGTGGAAAACCATTAGATAAATTTGAACAAGTTGTACATAAAATACCGATGCTTAGTCTTTCTAATGGTTATTCATGGGAGGATTTAAAAGATTTTGACTCAAGAGTTAGAGATGCAGTAGGTCAAGATGTTGAATATGTAGTTGAATTTAAAATAGATGGTCTATCAGTTGGACTTAATTATAATAATGGAATATTTGAAAATGGTGCTACAAGAGGAAATGGTACTGTTGGAGAAGATATTACTAAAAACTTAATGACTATAAAAAACATTCCTCTTAATATAGATGAAAAAGACGAGCTTACAGTAAGAGGAGAGGTTTATATCTCTAAAAAAGATTTTGAAGCTATAAACAAAATCCAAGAAGAGCAAGACCAACCTCTATATGCAAATCCAAGAAATTTAGCAGCTGGGTCTTTACGCCAATTAGACTCTAAATTAACTGCAAAAAGACCGCTAGATATATTTATATTTAATTTAGAGGATATGAGTTCTAAACAATTTAAAACACATAGTGAGTCATTAGAATACTTAAAAACATTAGGTTTCTCAGTGAGCCCAGACTTCAAAGTATTCAAAACTATGGATGAGGTAATAGAACATATAAAATATTGGACAGATCACAGAGAAGATTTAGAATTTGGAATAGATGGAATGGTTATAAAAGTAAATAACCTAGCTCAAAGAGAACAAATGGGTTATACAGCAAAAAGTCCAAGATGGGCAATTGCATACAAATTCCCAGCAGAAAGAAAAGAAACAAAATTATTAGATATAGTTGTTGAAGTTGGTAGAACAGGAACTATAACTCCAACAGCAGTTTTAGAGCCGATAAGACTTGCAGGAACTACAGTAAGTAGAGCAACACTTCATAATGAAGATTATATAAATGAAAAAGATATAAAAATAAATGATACAGTATTAGTTCAAAAAGCAGGGGACATAATACCACAAGTAGTCGAAGTTATAAAAGAAAAGAGAACAGGCGACGAAATAACATTTAATATGCCAAAGGAATGTCCAGTATGTGGAGAGCCTACTGTTAGATTAGAAGGTGAAGCAGCAGTTAAGTGTATAAATATATCTTGTCCTGCACAAATTAGAAGAGGAATTATCCATTTTGCATCGAGAGAAGCTATGGACATAGATGGATTAGGAGAATCTATAATCACTTTATTATTAAAAGAAGGATTAATAAAAGATATATCTGATTTATATTACCTTAAGAAAGAACAAATATCAGTGCTTGAGAGAATGGGTGATAAGTCAGCAACTAATTTAATCAATGCTATAGAAAAATCAAAAGAAAATGATTTATGGAGATTTATAAATGGATTAGGTATAAAACTAATAGGAACTAAAGCAGCAAAAATATTAGCAAATGAATTTAAAGATTTAGATAAACTAATGAATGCAACAGAATCAGAGTTAATAAACTTAGAAGAGTTTGGTCAGACTATGGCAGATAGTGTAGTAGAATTCTTTAAAGAAGAGAAAAATCTATCAGTTATAGAAAAACTAAAAACTGCAGGGGTAAATACTAAATTAATTGAGTCAGAAGGTGAAGATATACCTAAAATATTTGATAAGATGAAGATTGTCTTAACAGGAACTCTTCCAACATTAAAAAGAAATGATGCTAAAGAAATGATAGAAAAAAGAGGTGGAAAAGCAACTTCAAGCGTAAGTAAATCTACATCTTTTGTTTTAGCAGGAGAAGAAGCTGGTTCTAAGCTGACAAAAGCTAATGATTTAGGTATAAAAGTTATAGACGAAGATAAATTTTTACAATTAATAGATTTAAAAACTAACGAAGAGGTTTTAAGTAATTTATAAAATTAATCAAAAACGCCCGTTATTAACTTAATCATGCTTATATAAAAGTTGATTTTACCTTATAAATGTAGTAAATTAGTCAAAGTAGTGATAGAATTATTTAGAGAATGAAGTTATTTAACGGAATTTACGAATTTAATATTCAAGAGAAGTATTTGATTTTAGAAAGGAAAAAACATGACTAGAATTGATGGTAGAGAGTTTGATCAAATTAGGGATTTAAAAATAACTAGAAATTATACAAAATATGCAGAGGGGTCTGTATTTATAGAAATGGGTGATACAAAAATATTATGTAATGCATCTATAGAGGATAAAGTTCCTCCCTTTCTAAGAAACACAGGAACTGGATGGATAAATGCAGAGTATTCTATGTTACCTAGGTCAACTCAACAAAGAAAAATAAGAGATGCATCTAGAGGTAAAATAGATGGTAGAAGTCAAGAAATACAAAGATTAATAGGAAGGGCTATTAGATCAGTAGTAGATTTAGAAAAATTGGGAGAGAGAACTATCTGGATAGATTGTGATGTAATCCAAGCAGATGGTGGTACTAGAACAGCATCAATAACAGGGGCCTTTGTAGCTGTACTAGATGCTATAAACAAATTACATAAAGATAAAGTAATAAAACATATGCCAGTTAGAAACTTTGTATCAGCTATAAGTGTTGGTATAGTAGATGGTGAATATTTACTTGATTTATGTTATGAAGAAGATTCAAAAGCACAAGTAGATATGAATATAATAATGACTGACAAAGGCGAATTTGTTGAATTACAAGGAACAGGGGAAGAATGTCCTTTCTCAAGAAAAGATTTAGAAAATCTGCTAGAGTTAGGAGAAAAAGGTAATAAGATGCTATTAAAAGCTCAAAGAGAAGCTCTAGGAGAAATAGCAGACGAAATTCTAGGTGTTGACTATGGTAATGATGTAGTTATAGCTACAGGAAATGCACATAAATTAGAAGAAATAGGTGACATATTAAAAGACTTAGATTATAATATATATTCATTGAAAGATGTCGACCTTGGCGGATTAGAAATCGAGGAAAATGGAAAAACATTTGAACATAATGCTTTAATAAAAGCTAGAGAAGTTGCAAAAAGAACAAAAATGATAACTATAGCTGATGATTCTGGTCTTGAAGTTGATGCAATAGGTAAAAAACCAGGTATTTATTCTGCTAGATATGCAGGAGAGAATGCTACTGATGAAGAAAATAGAGCAAAACTATTAAAATCATTAGGAAATACACCTATGAGCCAAAGGGGCGCTAGATTTGTTTGTTGCATAGCAGTAGTTTTCCCAGACGGTAAAGAATTCGTTGTTAGAGGAACTTGCGAAGGAACTATAGGATTCGAAGAAAAGGGAAGCAATGGATTTGGATATGATAACTTATTTATAGTAGACAAATACAATAAAACATTTGCTGAATTACCAGCAACTATAAAAAATGCTATAAGCCACAGAGCAAATGCACTGCAATTAATGAAAGAAGAATTATCAAGAAGAGTAGGAAGATAAGTAATATAAAGGTAGTGGAGAATAATGAGAATAGGAATAGTTAGTGATACTCATAGATTCACAACAGCAATAGACAAAGCAATCCCATATTTAAAACATTGTGATTTGATTGTTCATGCGGGAGATAATATAGATGATTCTTACTATATAGAAGCTGTGACAGATGTTCCAGTTGTTGCTGTAAAAGGAAACTGTGATTTTTATTCTGACCCAGGGAATGATGAAGAGACGTTTATGGCAGAGGACAAAAAAGTTCTCGTTTGTCATGGACACAATTATGGAATAAAGTACAATCTATATGATTTGGAAAAAAGAGCGCAAGATTCAAACGCTGATATAGTAATATTCGGCCATTCACATGTACCGTGTTATGAGGAGAAGGATGGAGTTGTATTTATTAATCCAGGTAGTACATCTTTACCTAGAGGTGGTTCAAGCAAAGGCCTTGGTATATTAGATGTAGAAAATGGAGAAATTACCTATGAAAGGATAAAAATATAAATCCTCTAATTCTATGGAACACTTGTAAATAAAAAAATGGTTGTGATATAATTAAAGAGTTAGATATTTATTAGAATTAAATTTAAAATTATTCTAAAATGATTACATATATATTTAGGAGGATAAAGTTAGATGAAAGCAGAATTAATTAAAAAAGAAGGTAACGTTGTAAATTTCAAATTAACTATAGACAACGACAAATTTGA
>CAMEPL010000085.1 GCA_945931665.1 uncultured Clostridium sp.
TTTGCCTGCTCCTTTAAGTTCTTTAACAGCTATAGTTGCGATATCCATTAAACACATATCTTTTTCCCTATCTATATAGATAGTGTTTCTAGCTTCAACATACTTTGAATAAGTTTCTTTTATTATTTCATTGAATTTACCATCTTCTATTTCAACATCTTTTATTTGGGTCATAAATGTAGTGTGTCTGCAGTGATCTGACCAATAAGTATCTAAAACTTTTATTTCTGTTATAGTTGGGTTTCTTTTTTCTTGATTTTTGAAGTATTCTTGAACGTATTCTAAGTCGTCTATTGTCATAGCTAAACCTTGTTCGTTTAAGAATTTTTCTAATTCTTCCATGCTAAAATCAATAAATCCTTCTATTATTGCTACTTCTGTTGGTATTTCAGTTTTTAGTTCTAGAGTTTCCGGTTTCTCAAGAGCTGCTTCTCTACTGTCTACTGGATTTATTATATATGCTTTTATCTTTGAAAATAGTTCATCGTCTATATCTCCAGATAAAATATATAATTTAGCACTATTTATGTTAGGTCTTTGACCTTCATTTATTATTTGGACACATTGCGCTGCCCAATCTGCTCTTTGGTCATATTGACCTGGCAAATATTCAACAGCAAATACTTTTGCATCTTTATCATATTCTACTGTTTCTTTATATACTATATCTAAGTTTGGTTCTGAGAATATTGTTTTTGATGCATAGTCACAAACTTCATCAGATAAACCTTCTATATCGTATCTATTTAATAGTCTTAAATCATCTATGCAATCTATATGTAAACTGTCTTTTAAATCCTTTATTAAAGCTTTAGCTTCTAGGTTGAATCCTTCCCTTTTTTCAACTAAAAGTCTTTTGACATTTGAACTCATATTATTCCTCCATTTAGAAATTTCTCGTTTTCCCTTTATTTTTAAAAATCTATTTCCATATGTCTGTTCTGTAGTGCATGCCTTCAAAATTTATTTTTTTGATATTTTCATAAACTTTTTCGCCTGCTTCTTTAACAGTTTTTGCTTTGGCAGTTATACCAATTACTCTTCCTCCGTTGGTAACCAAATTTCCGTCTACTAATTTAGTTCCACTATGAAAAACTACTATATCATCATCTAAGTCATCAAGTCCTGTTATAACTTTGCCTTTTTCATAACTTTCAGGGTATCCACCTGATGTAAGCATTACACATATTGCTTGTTCTTTGCTGTATGTTATATCTATATCTTTTAATTTATTATCTATTACAGCAGATATTATTTTATTTAAATCAGTTTCCAATCTGAATAAAACGGATTGAGTTTCAGGGTCACCAAATCTTACGTTGTATTCAAGGATCTTAGGACCTTCTTCAGTTATCATTAGGCCTACAAATAATATTCCTTTAAAATCAAGTCCATCTTCTTGGAATCCTTTTAAAGTTTTATCTAATACATTCTCTTTTATATTTTTTGCTAATTCTTCAGTGTATAATTCACTTGGAGAGAAAGTTCCCATTCCACCAGTATTAAGACCAGTTTCTCCGTTGTTTACTTTCTTGTGGTCTTTTGCACTTACCATAGGAACGATTGTATCGTGATCAACAAAAGCTAATATAGATGTCTCTATTCCGTTTAGAAACTCTTCTATTACTATTTTTTCTCCAGCATCACCAAATTTTTTATCACTCATCATTTCTTTTAGAGTTTCAACTGCATCTTCTCTGTTTTCTGATATAACGACACCTTTTCCAGCTGCTAATCCATCGGCTTTTATAACAACTGGATAGCCAAAATCATCTATTTCTGCTATTGCTTCATCTAGGTCGGTATATTCTTTATATTTAGCTGTTGGTAAGTTATGTCTTATCATAAAATCTTTTGAGAATGCTTTGCTTCCCTCTAACTTAGCACATTTTTTATTTGGACCAAACACTTTTAATCCCTCAGCTTCAAAAGCATCTGTAATCCCCATAACTAGTGGAACTTCTGGTCCTACTACAGTTACATCTATTTGTTTTTCTTTTGCAAATTTAACTAATTCATCTATATCCGAATCACCTATATTCACACATTCCGCAACTTTAGCTATTCCAGGGTTCCCTGGCGCACAATATATTTTTTGTACATCTTTCTCATTACTTAATTTCCAGCAGATAGCATGTTCTCTTCCGCCACCACCTACAACTAATATCTTCATATTTCCCCTCCTAACTTATTAGTGTTATTCGCTTACTCTAACTTTTCTACCTTCTACAGATATCTTCCCTGCACAAAATAGTTTCACACACTTAGGAAGAATTGTATGTTCTACTTCTAAAACTCTTTTTGCCAATGTTTTGGCATCATCATCAATCATAACTTTTACAGTATCTTGCATAATTATTGGACCAGCGTCTGCTTCTTCGTTTACAAAGTGAACCGTTGCACCAGAAACTTTTGCCCCATAATCTATTACTGCTTGGTGAACTCTCTCCCCATAAAAACCATCACCACAGAAAGATGGGATTAATGATGGATGAATGTTCATAATTTTATTTTCAAATTCACTTACGAATTTTGGACTGATTATCTTAAGATAACCAGCCAAAACTACTAAATCTATATTTTCTTCTTTTAATATTTTAATTACTTTATCTTCATCTTTTTCACATACAGCTCTTATATTGTGTTTTTTAGCTCTTTCAAGTCCAAAAGCATCTTCTTTATTAGAGATAACTACTTTTATATTCCCGTTTATTTCGCCCTTTTCACAATCATCAATTATTGCTTGTAAATTTGAACCGCCACCAGAAATTAATACTCCTATATTTAGCATAATTCCACTCCTTCATGGCTATCAACAACTTCACCAACTATATATGCTTTATCTTTCATCAATTCTGCATATTTTTCGTCTACATCAATTTTGTCTTCTTCTCTGTTGTTTATATAATCGACTAAAGCAGGTGCATCTTCTTTGTTAACTATAAGAACAAGTCCAATACCCATGTTGAAACTCTTATGAAGTTCTCTTTTTTCTACTATATTGAACCCTTCTATCATTTTGAATATAGGTGGTTTTTCCCATGAATCTGTTTTGATATCTAGTCCTAAACCATCAGGTATAACTCTTGTTATATTTTCTATAACTCCACCGCCTGTTATATGAGCTATAGCTTTGATATTATGTTTTTCAAGCAAGTCTAAAACTAATTTTACATATATTTTTGTCGGTGTTAATAAAGCTTCTCCGACTGTCATTCCTAATTCTTCAACATATTGATTCAAATCGTAGTTATAAGTGTCTAAGAATATTTTTCTTATAAATGAAAAACCATTGCTATGTATTCCACTTGAAGAAACTCCAACTAATACATCTCCAGCTTTAACATCTTTTCCAGATACTATTTTTGTTTTATCAGCTATACCAACTGCAAATCCAGCTAAGTCGTATTCATCTTCAGAATACATTCCTGGCATTTCAGCAGTTTCTCCACCTATTAATGCACATCCAGACATTTTACATCCATTTGCAACCCCAGCAACTATTTGATCTATATGTTCAGGAACTAATTTCCCTATTGCTATATAATCTAAGAATAATAATGGTTTTGCACCTTGGCATATTAAATCATTAACACTCATAGCAACTAAATCTATTCCTACTGTGTCGTGTTTACCCATCATTTGTGCCAATTTTAATTTAGTCCCAACACCATCTGTAGCTGCTAAAAGCACTGGTTCTTCCATTTTTATAAAATCTTTTAAACTGTATAAACCGCTGAAATTTCCTAAATCGCCTATAACATTTTTATCATAAGTTTCTTTTATCTTCCCTTTTATAAGACTTACTGCTCTATTTCCTTCATCTATATTTACACCTGATTGTTCATATGTTAGCATCCTAAAGATTCCTCCTTGTCGATTTTCTTAACTGGATAGTTTCCATCAAAACAAGCTTTGCAGAATTTAAATTCGTTTCCTTGCCCAACTGCGCCCATCATGCCTTCTATATTTAAGAATTTTAATGTGTCGCATCCAATATATTCTCTTATTTCTTCTATATTTTTATTTGCAGCTATTAATTTAGAACGATTTGGAGTATCAATCCCGTAATAGCAAGAATATTTAACTGGAGGTGATGTTATTCTTAAGTGTATTTCCTTAGCCCCAGCATCTTTTAATGATTTAACTAATTGTTTTGAAGTTGTTCCCCTAACAATTGAATCATCCACAAGTATTATTGATTTTCCTTTTAATACTCTGCTTAACGGATTTAATTTTATTTTTACTCCAAGTTCCCTTTCCTCTTGAGTAGGTTTTATAAATGTTCTACCTACATATCTATTTTTAACTAATGCTTCTGTTAATGGAAGTCCACTTGCATTTGCATATCCGATTGCACCTGCCCAACCAGAGTCTGGAACTGGAACTACCATATCTGCTTTTACATCGTCATCTTGTGATAATATTTTTCCTGATTCAACTCTAAATTCATATGCATTTACCTTATCTATAGTTGCATCATTTCTCGCAAAGTATATGTGCTCAAATATACAACTTTTTTTCATAGGCTTACAGTTGTTACTAAAGTTGTATGATTTTAATTTTCCATCCTTAACAACTGCAATTTCTCCCGGTTCTAAATCCCTAATAACTTCTCCACCAAGTATATCTATTTCGCAATTTTCAGAGGCAAATATATATTCTCCATCATCTCTTTTTCCAAGTAATAGAGGTCTAAATCCATGTGGGTCTCTAACAGCAACAAGTTCTTCATCAGTCAATATGACTAGTGAATAAGCACCTTTTATTTGATCCATTGTTAATTTAACCGCCTCTACAATATTTCCAGTATAATATCTAGCTAGCATATATAATATAACTTCTGTATCACTTTTACCCCTAAACATTATTCCGTCTTCTTCTAGCATTTCTTTTAAGTAGTTTGCATTTACCAAGTTACCATTATGAACTATTCCTAAGTTTCTTTTTCTTAAAGAACCTACTAATGGTTGGCAATTATACATATGACTTCCACCTGCTGTTGAGTATCTAACATGGGCTATGCCCATTGTCCCAGGAAGTTTTTGTAGATCATCTGCCTTAAATACATCACCTACTAAACCCATGTCTTTTTTATAATTTATTTCTTTTCCATCATGTACTGCCATACCACAGCTTTCTTGTCCTCTATGTTGCATAGAGTATAAACCGTAATAAAGTTCTTTTGATATGTTCCTATTGGAATAAATCCCTAATATACCACACATGTGATTATTTCCCCCCTTATAACTTTTACTTACTCATTCTCGAAAGAACTTCTTCATATCCCTGAACAAGATCTCCTAAGTCTCTTCTAAATCTATCTTTATCTAATTTTTCGTTAGTATTAACATCCCATAATCTACAAGTATCTGGTGATATTTCATCTGCTAATATTATATTTCCGTCTACATCTTTTCCGAATTCTAGTTTGAAGTCAACTAATTTTAGATTCATTTTTAAGAAAAATTCTTTCATGATTTCATTGATTTTTAAAGTTTGTTCTCTGATATAATCTATTTCTTCTTGAGTTGCTAATTTTAATGCTACAGCATGGTCGTCATTTATAAGTGGATCGCCATATTCATCATTTTTATATGACATTTCAAATATTGGTTTGTCTAATACGATTCCTTCTTCTACTCCGTATCTCTTACAGAAAGAACCTGCTGTGATATTTCTTACTATAACTTCTAGTGGTAGGATTGTAACTTTTTTTACTAATTGTTCTCTATCTGATAAAGCTTTTATGAAATGAGTTTTGATTCCTGCTTTTTCTAATGCTTCAAACATTATTGTGCATATTTTATTATTTAAGATACCCTTTGATGCAATTGATGCTTTCTTTTCCCCATTAAATGCAGTTGCGTCATCTTTATAATAAACTATATATTCATTTTCATTATCTGTAGTATAAACTTGCTTTGCTTTTCCTTCATATAATAACATCTTTTATTACCTCCCAAAATCTTTTAAATATTTATTCTCTTTTTATTGATAAGTTTTATAATTTGAGTTGTCATTGTCTTTATGTATAATCAGTATATCGTTTATGTATCCTGAATTGCTTTTATTTATTTATACTCTTGTCATCATCTAGAACCTTTTGTGCCATTTCTTTTCTATATGATTTTAAATCTTCTCTCAATTTAGGATATTTTATACTCATTATCTGCATTGCCATTAATGCTGCATTTAATCCTGAATCTATAGTTACTGTAGCAACTGGTATTCCTTTTGGCATTTGAACCATAGATAGTAGAGAATCCATACCATCCATAGTAGATGATTTTATTGGTAGTCCAACTACTGGTATTAATGTTGATGCTGCTATAACTCCTGGTAAGTGAGCTGCTTTTCCCGCTGCTGCTATTATTACATCAACTTCTCCATCGATTGATTCTATAAAAGAAACTAATTCTTTTGGTGTTCTATGAGCTGATAATATTCTTACAATTACTTCTACACCATATTTTTGTAGAAAACTAATCCCTTCTTCTAATTTAGGATAATCTGATTTAGATCCCATTACGATTGCAACTTTCATAATTAATATGCCTCCATTAATAATATATTTATATGAATTTTTATTTTATCTTAAATTAAAAAGTCTTAATTAATTTCTCAGTTAATTTTTTCGTATTTTTTATTTTTAACGAACTATACACTTGTATTTTATATTAATATTCATGTTTTATCAATATATTTTTTCAAAAAATAGAATTTTTATTTATTACAGTAAAAAAAACACCTATAATACATCCTGTTTTTTACATACAACGAATATTTGTTTTCAAATCTTTTCTATAAAATGCGTATGATCTTTATAAATCAACTCTTTTTTGACATACGGCGATACGTTTTAATATTTTTAATTATCGTTACTACAATAAAATTATTTTATATTATATTAGAAATCAAAAATAAATAGAATCAAAAATGCTGTTGCATAAATCTCCCCCAAATTTATACAACAGCATCTCTCTATAATATTAATCCCTTAAATATTTTTTTATAATTTTTTATTTACAATGAGTCATTTATTTTAAAAATACAAATCTACATATAAATATTACACTTAAAATTATTAATGAAATATTTATATCCTCTTTTTTATTAGTAACTAATTTTAATAAAGTATAAGATACTATACCAAATATAATTCCATCGCCAACACTATTAGTTAATGGCATTAATATAAATGTTAAGAATGCTGGTATAGCATTTGTATAATCTTCGAAGTCAATATCTTTAAAACAACTAGCCATCATAACTCCGACTACTATAAGAACTGCACCTGTCGCTTGTGATGGAATTGCTATAAATATCGGTGATAATAATAAAGATAATACAAATAGTATAGCAACTGTAAATGTCGTAAGCCCTGTTTTTCCACCTTCACTTATACCTGCTGTACTTTCCATAAAGCAAGTAACTGTTGATGTACCAAGCATTGCTCCTACTGTAGTTCCTATTGCATCTGCTAACATAGCTTGTTTTGCTTTAGGAATTTTGCCATTTTCATCGATTAATTCTCCTTTTGCTGCTACTCCTACTAAGAATCCTATAGTATCAAATAAATCCATAAATAAGAAAGTAAATACTACTATTACCATATCTAAACTAAATATTTGTTCTACTGGAACTGTAAAAGCTTGCATAAAAGTTGGAGATAACGATGGAATATTAAATGAGAATATACCTGTTGGTAAATCTACTATTCCTGTAATCATACCTATTAATGATGTTAATAATATAGATAGTAATAACGCCCCTTTTACATTTCTACATACTAATATACTTGCTATAACTAATCCTGCTACTGTTAATAGTACAAGTGGATCATGCATATTTGCTAATGCTAGTGTTCCACTTGCAGTACTTATAAGACCTGCATTAGTCATTCCAACAGCGGCTATAAATAATCCTACACCTGCTGTAACTGCATTTTTAAGGTCATTTGGAATGCAATTTATTATCTGTTCTCTTAAATTTGTAACAGTTAAAATAATAAATAAAACGCCTTCTATAAATACTCCTAATAATGCCATTTGCCATGTATATCCCATTTGTAATACTACTGTATAAGCGAAAAATGCATTTAACCCCATACCTGGTGCCAGTGCAATTGGATAGTTTGATAACAATGCCATAACTAAACATGCGATTGTTGCCGATAATGCAGTAGCAACAAACACTGCTCCAGCATCCATTCCAGCATCTGCTAGCATAGTTGAATTTACTGCCAAGATATACGCCATTGTCATAAATGTAGTTAAACCAGCTATAACCTCTGTTTTAACATTTGTACCATGTTCGCTTAATTTAAATACTTTTTCTAATAGACCATTCTGAGTTATTCTTTCCTGTGTAACTTGCATATCTCTCCCCCTTATAATTTAGTAGATTTCATTAAAAATTAGAATAAATATAATTTAGAAATGAATTTATATAAATTGATTCAATTCTGAGGAGAGTTCAACTAGATTTTTAATACTACAAGAAATATATTCTATATAATTAGAAAGTCTATTTGAAATTAAAAAAGTATCTACCTCAAACAAAGTAGACACCATTAATATCTCATGTACCCAAAGTTTTAATTTTATACTATTTATCCGAAATATATTATACATGATTTTAAAAATAATTCTCACTACTATATTTAAGATTAAAAAAGTACAGAATAATCCCTTGGTTATCATGATATATAGGTGGTGCTCTCGCGGAAGCTCTCCTAATTAAATTAATATTAAGCAGGCTTCCTGGCTTACAGATCAACGCGTTACTTTCCTTCTCACATACAAATGGCATGCAATGGATATATTAAGTATTGCTCCCTAGATTACAGTGACCGGATCGCTTAGGATTCGAACCTAATTTCCTTTTATTCAAACTTCTTGCAAAATTTGACCACTTAATATCATAATAATATTCATTTCTACAGAAAATATTAACATAATTTGGAATTATTTGTCAATATAATTTTTGCTATTTAGAGGTTAGATTTTTACATGTTTATACTTAATTTTCTTGTTCTTATTACAAAGTTTTATATATAATAATAATAAAAATATAAATAGAAACCCTCTAAATATATCTAGAAAGGATGATAAACATATGAAAAACATTCATGATTTTTATTGTGGAACTATGTTTGATGCTTATGAGTTTTTTGGAGCTCATGTTACTACGGAAAATGGTATTAAGGGAATTATTTTCAGGGTTTATGCACCAAATTCAAAAGAAGTACAAGTTATAAGCGACTTTAATGATTGGGATGGAAACAAGGGGAAAATGAAACAAATAGGTAATAGCGGTATATTCACCTACTTCTCAGAAGATGCCAAATTGGGTATGTATTATAAATATTTAATATTTGATCAATACGGTAATTGCGTAGAAAAAACTGATCCATATGCATTTTATATGGAGCTTAGACCTAAGAATGCATCTAGAATAGTAGATTTAAATACATATAAATTTAACGACCAACACTGGATGATGAATAGAAATAAAAATTTCGACAGACCTTTAAATATCTATGAACTTCACTTTGGTTCATGGAAACATAAAACTAATGAAGAAATCTTAAGAACAAGGGTAATTAAACAATGCGCTAATGTAGGTGGTGATAATGGTATAAATGCGAATAAACTTGGGCATGACTTAAATTTAGATAACTATATAAATAGTGAATATGATTTAAACCGACCAATAGACATAACTGAAAGATGGTTTAACTATATGGAAATAGCACCTGAGCTTATAAAATACGTAAAGGAAAATAACTATACTCATATAGAAATCCTTCCGTTGTTTGAACATCCATCTGACAGCTCTTGGGGATACCAAATTACTGGATTTTTCAGTCCAACAGCTAGATATGGTAAACCTGAAGATTTAATGGCATTTATAGATTTATGTCACAGGGAAAATATCGGAGTAATAATGGATTATGTTCCTGTTCACTTTGCACTTGACTCTTATTCACTTGGAAGATTTGGTGGTCGTGAACTTTATGAATATCCAGATTATGATAACAGATATACAGAGTGGGGCTCTTATAGCTTTAATTACTATAAGGGTGAAGTACGAAGCTTCCTTCAATCTGTTGCAAACTTCTGGATTAAAGTATACCACATAGACGGATTTCGTATGGATGCTATAAGTAACATTATTTATTGGAAGGGCGATTCTAATCGAGGTGTAAATGAAGGTGGTATTGAATTTCTA
>CAMEPL010000086.1 GCA_945931665.1 uncultured Clostridium sp.
CTGTTGAATATCCATAAGTTTTTTGTTGTTGATTATACCAATTTCCTCTACCTTCAAGTACATCTACTAATCTTCTATATTGCATATTGTTTGGCTCCATATTAAGAGCTATTTTTGCTTCTTCAAGTGCTTTTATATTGTTTCCTAATTTGTAATTTACATTTGCACTGTAGTAGTACCATCTAGATGTTCTATTTTCTATATTATCAAGTACATTTCGCGCCTCATTATAATATCCGTTATTAAAATAATTAAGTGCAGCTCTCAAATGTACATCTTCTTCTTGATCGAAATTCGGATTATATCCGCCTTGTTCTTGTCTTCCTGTATCAAATCCAAATGCTCTGAAAAAGTCTTCAAAATCACCGAAGTCCTGTTGATTGCCATATCCTCCTGAGTTATTTGTATAACCACCGTAATTAGTATTTGTATAGCCACCTGGACTCGAGTAATTTCCATATCCATAATCTCCATATGTGCTTGAACCATTATTTTTCATCTTCATTACAGATTGATAAGCTTGTTGAATTTCTTTAAATTTCTCTTCATATTGATCTTTATTTGGATTATTTATATTTGCATCTGGATGATATTTTTTACTTAATTTCCTATATGCTTTTTTTATTTCTTCTTTTGAGGCATCCCTAGATACTCCCAAGACCTGATAAGGATCAGTCATCTTTATTTTCCTCCACTTGTTTTCTCTTATTTCTAATTGCTTGGAATTTTGCCCACACCCCAGAATATAAGATATTTCTCAAAATATCTATGTCTTCAATAATAGGCAGGTTTTCAAATTCTCTCGCACATTCTGAAATCATCATAGTCAATATTTGTTTGACAAAATCGTCAAAACCTTCGTTTTGATATATTTTTGTAAAAGGATTGTAATTGCCGTTCTTTAAATCCTTTTCGATATCCTCATATGCATCTATGATGTATATATATTTTCCAAGGAAGAATCCCATTTTTGATAGAGCTTCCTTCCATTCATCTTCTTTATATAAAAATAACTCACTCATTAATTCACCCGAGTAAGATGAAATCTTGTCTATATCGTATTCTTTCTTTTTTTCATATTCACTAGATTTCTTTAATATCTCTTCAAGCTTTGCAGTCTTTTCTGGATACTGCTTTTTTATTTTTCTAACTTTATTTTTTACTAATAAAGTGTATATCTTTCTACTTAATTTTTTCTCATCCTTCCAATCGTCGATACAGTTTAAATAAGCTAAAAATAAATTCATATCAGCTATATAATCTGTAATTTCATTACTTCGTTTTATAGTTCTTTTGAAAGGATGTATCTTACATCTAAAATTAACTAGCTTTGTTTCAGGCTCATAAAGTCCAGTCAACAAAAGCTGTAAAAATGTCATATCGTAGTTTAATGTCAATTGAGCAAATCGCCCACTTCTGTTGTTTAGTGTTTGACACAAACCACAATAATATGATTTATATACGTCGTATTCCTTAAATTTAAGTTCTTCTTTATTGATAAGAACATATCCAAACATTTATTTTTAGCTCCTTTTAATAAAATAAGTGTCACATTTTGGGCAGTGAATATTTATTTTTCCCTTTCCCCTTGGAACCCTTACTTTTTGTTTACATGTTGGGCATTTATATATACGGTAAACTTTTCTTTGTTTTAATATACTCTTTTGATTATTTATCTCTCTTCTAATATTTGCTGTCTTGTTTAAAAAGTTTTGGTTTTCACTTGCTCTTTTATATATATTTCTAGAAAACATTCTATAATAAGTATAAATTAGTGTCGCTAAACTTAAATAGTACATAGTAGCTGATAATCCTGGGATTAACCTTCTAAACAAGAAATATATTATAAATTCTCCTAAGAATAATTTCATTAAAAAGTTATTAAATTGGTCAACTCCATATCTTCCTTGCATAAATCTCATCAATTTATCTCTCATAACACTTTCTCCCATTTAATTTATTTATATACTAAAATAATTATTATTTTATTTTTAATTTGAGATAATAATAGAGCTTATTTGTGTACCCAATATTAACATTGACTTATATCTATATAGGTAATTTATCTCAGTGTTAATATATATTTAAAACTTTAAAAATTAAATCTTAGAACTCTTAATTTTTAACTATATTTATATTTTGGGCAAAAAAATAGTACCCAAAACAAATTATTTTAGGTACTATTTAATCTATAAATATTTTAAATTATTTTAAACTCATTCCATAATCATCACAATCAGATATTGCTTTAGCAAACATCTCTTTTGTTACTCTACCTTTTATTGCATTCCACTCAACTAAAGTAACTGCTTTGTCTACGATTGTTTGTATACCACTTTTATCTATTCCTAAATCAGCTAAACAAACAGGTAGTCCTAATTCTTTGTTAAATGCTGCTATTTCATTTCTTTTTTCGATTTCACCAGCACAAGTAAGAAGAGTTAATACACCAAATGAAACAACTTCTCCATGTAAACCTCTTGAACCTTCTACTAAAGTTGAACCGTTATAGAAAGCATGAGCTAGCGAACTGTTGTAGTAATAGTCGTTTTCTGTTGTAGTTAAGTTTGAAACTAATCCTGTACTTACGATTATATCAAGCACTACTTGTTTTAATTCTTCAGACTCTTTATTATTTTTGCAGTCTTCTAATGCTTTTTTCCCGTATTTTATAAGAGGTTCTGTACAAACTTTACTTATTCCAACACCCATAAGTGGTGTATGTGGTAAGTTTACCCCTTGTGAAGAATAAACAGCTTCACATTCTTTTGATAGAGCATCACCAATACCTGCCCAGAATAAATCTTCTGGTGATTCAGCTATTATTTGTGTATCTATAAAAGTATGATCTGCTGGAGCATCTAAATAATAATAGTCTTTAAATGTATGGTCTTCATTGTACATAACACATATTGCAGTTACTGCTGCACAGTTTGACCCTAAAGTTGGGAAAGTAAATAATGGTTTGTCTAGTTTGTCTGCAACAACTTTACAAGTATCTACAGCACGACCGCCCCCAACTCCAAATATAATATCTGCATTTTTTACTCTTTCATCTGATACTAATTTGTCTACATTTTCATAAGTAGAATCATCGCCATATACAATGAAATCTACTATTTCCATGTCAGAACCTTCTATACCATCTAATAAAGCTTTTTTAGCTTTTTCTATAGCAGTTTTTCCCCCTATCACGATTGCTTTTTTCCCAAGTCTACGAGCTACTTTTGGAATCTCTTTGTAGCATCCTGCCCCTACAGAGTAGCTTGGAAGATATACACTATAATTACCCATAATTTAAATCATCTCCTAATATTTTTATATTATTTATGTTTTTTATTTTAGCACTTAATTTATTAAAAATGAATATATTTTTTCCATTTTTTACAAGATTCCTGAAATTTATCTAAAATCTATCATTTATTTATCTATCGTTATAGAATAATACTATTTGTGAGATGATCAAATGTTATTTGTATAAATTATAAAAATATTTTATTCAAATATAATTCTTTGCGGATTTGTATAAATGTTCATTCTCTCTCCCCTGACAAATCCAACTAAAGTTATATTTAATTTTTTAGCTATTTCTCGAGATAGGTTTGTAGGTGCTGATTTTGAAACTACTATAGGTATTGACGCTTTTGCAGCTTTAAGAATCATCTCACAAGAAATCCTTCCACTTACAAATATTATCTTGTCTTTTAAATCGATATTATTTAAAAGACAATATCCTATAGATTTATCCATAGCATTATGTCTTGCTACATCTTCCCTAATTGTCAGAAGTCTCTCATTATCATAAATAGCTACACTATGTACTCCTCCTGTATTTTTAAATAATTCCGAAGAAGTTAGATTCTCCTTCATAACTTCATATATATCGCTCACCTTTATAGTTGTATCTGTCTTTTCAATAGGTTTTAAATCTACATAATCTAAATCATTTAGATAATATCTTTTCCCTTTATCTAAGTCTTCATTTTTATCTATAATTGCATTTGCAACCCTATTTTCGAAGTCAACATATATAGATTTTATATCACATTTTGATTTTATTAAGCCTTTTGTCATCAAAAACCCAGCTACTAATTGCTCTAAGTTTTCTGGTGTGCATAGAAATGTATTTGAATATTCCCCATTTATAACTAAAGCAAGTGGAAACTCCCCTATTATTGTCTCCAACTCATTTTCATGGTCTTTATTTTCTACTTTTACTACTTCAAATTTAAAGTCTGTTTTGTAGTCATAATCCACTAATCTTTCTTTATCAATTACTTGTTTATTACTTTCTTTTGCATATTTATTTTCCATAACGCTCCCCCTTTTATTTAATTTTTATTATTTATTATTTAAGTCTTATATTCCATAGTGATTTACTATGATTTTATACTTTAAATATAATGTTGTTGGTTTAATATGTCAATCAGAATAAAAAAGCATATTACCGTTTGATAATATGCTTTAATCTCTAATTATTTTATTTTAATAATATTCATTTCCTGTTGCTTCAAATGCTTGTTTGAATGCATTCATGAAAATAGTTCTTCCTTGTTCTTTATATTTTCCTAAAGGTGTATCATTTTCAGTATCTTCGTATGCCTTTTCTGCAAATTTGCTTGGTGCAGTACCTGAACCATATTCAAAGTAGAATTCTACATATGCTTCTCCTGCAGTTGCTATTTGTTTTTTAAGGTCATCATTAAAATCTATTGAGCTACTATCAAATCCTTGATCATCATCAACATCATTTTTATCTGCTGTATTTTTATCTTCTTCTTTTTTAGATTCTTCTTCTTTTTTAGCAGAAAGTTCATCTATTTTATCGTTACAAGTTTTTAATAACTCATTACATTCTTTTAATTCGTCTATATATTCTGATTTACCATCAAGTTCTTCAATTATGTAACCTAATTTAACTTTGGCATTCATATATTCTTCTTCGTCCATAAGCTCTTTAACTTCATCTATTTTTTTCTCTATTTGCTCTCTAAAACTTAAGCTCTCTTGTTCTTTTTTTAGTTTTTCACATTCAGTTTTTAACTTTTTAGCTGCATCTCTACATACTGAACTTTGACTATCGCTATCCATTATTTTTTCACATAATTCTATAGCTTCATCATATAACTTATGTTTCATTTTTGCTTGAACTTGTAAAAGTTGTTCCACTTGTTTGTATAGAGAAGTTGCTTCTTTGTCGTCATCTTTTTCTTCAAGAGCTTTATCAAAATAGTCTAATGCATCCTCAAATTTTTCTTGTTTTACAGCTTCTTCTCCGCTTTGCATATATTCATCATACTTCTTGTTTTTATTACAACCAGTAGTAAATACAAGCATGCAGACCATCATCAAAGCTAACAATTTTTTAAATTTCATCAATACCCTCACTCCAATCTCATTAAATTTTAATTCTTTTTAAGCTATGATTTTACATAACATATAGAATTTCCCCTGCATAATGTTTTTTCCATATACAATTATACTACTAAATCGCGATTTTTGAATAAAAAAATTAATTTTGTATGATTTTCGTAATCTCTTTTAGGAAATTTTTTATCTTAATTTATTTATATCCTTTAATTTGACTAATTTTCAACTATTTCACTCTATTATTTTAAGCTGTTATGTATTTTTCGATTATAACTGCTCTAATACTTTCATATCTAATATAATCTGGAAGAGATTTTTTTATATCTCGCATTTTATCTTCTCCAAATTTATCTATACTCTTCTTTATTAATTCTTTTTCATCTTCACAATAATAAATTGATGGATTAAAGTTGAAGTGAAGTTCATTATCTTCTTTTATATAGTCGTAGATAAATCCTAAAATAGAATATACTGAAGTCTCTAACTTATTGCTTACACTCTTAACATCCATGCCTTGGTTTAATAAATCAAGTGCTATTTCTTTAGGTTTTCTACTCTCGCCGTCTATAATCAATTTCTTTCTCTTTTTTTCTCTCCAGTTTACTTTTATATTATTTTCCTCAACATAATTGTTGACTACTTCTATTATTTCTTCACCGTATTTGTCGATTTTCTTTGGTCCTAATCCAGATATATCACTTAATTTTTCTGTATCTAGTGGATATCTTCCGCTTATTTCTTTTAAAGTATTTTTATTCATCACCATGTGGTATGGAATACTCTCAATTCTCGCATATTTTGCCCTTACTTTTTTTAATAATTCATATAAATTTTTATCTGTTTTAACTTCAAAAAAGTCTTTATTTAAATCCTCTGTTTCATCGATATTATTTTGTTCTTTTTTAATCAATTCACTTTTATTGATATTTTTATCTGCCATATATGTCTCAATAGCATTTATAAAGTTTTGTCCATATCTTTCATATTTAAATTGTCCAACACCTGAAATATTTAGTATTTCCTCCTCTGTAGTTGGGTAAGTATTTGCCATTGATAGTAAAGTTGCATCTCCAAATACCATATATGGTGCAATTTTTTCTTTCACAGCTATTGCCTTTCTCAAATCTGATAAAACTTCAAATAGCTCATTTTTATTTCTAGATTCTTTAGCCACTTTTACTTCTTTAAATTCAACTTTTATCTCGCCTTTTAACACTTTTAGAGATTGTTTATTTAGGCATATTGTTGGGAAACTTCCTCTAGAACCTGGGTTTTCTTTTATTTCTAAAAATCCATGAGACACTAAAGTATTGATAAAAGTCTTTAATCCTTCATTGCTATAGTCTTTCATTATTCCATAAGTACTAAGTTTATCAAATCCAGCTTCTAATACTTTTTTATTTTTAGAGCCCCTAAGCACATCTACTATCATAGTTAATCCATAATTTCTCTTCATCCTGTATATACATGAGATTACCTTTTGTGCGTCTAGCGTTTTGTCTATTATTTGGCCCTCGGCTAAGCAATTGCTACAATTGTCGCATTTACCTAGCATAACTTCTCCAAAATACTCTAGTATGCTCTTTCTATAACATGAATTACTGTAAACTAAGTCCACCATTTGTTGAAGTTTATTGTATTGTATAGTTTTTCTTGCTACACTTTCTGTGCCCATTTCTATAAGATATTTTTGAGTGTGAACATCTCCTGGCGTAAAAAGCAACACACATTCACTCTTTTCGCCGTCTCTACCTGCTCTACCTATCTCTTGGTAGTAGTTTTCTATACTCTGTGGCATATTATAATGTATTACCCATCTTATATCAGGCTTGTCTATACCCATTCCAAATGCATTAGTCGCTACTATTATATTTACCTCATCATTTATAAACTTGTCTTGATTTATCTTTCTATCTTCATTTGACATACCAGCATGGTATTTAAGCACATCTATATCTCTTTTTAAAAGACCTTCATAAATTTTTTCTACTTCTTTTCTAGTCGCTGCATAAATTATTCCGTTTTCTGTTTTGTGATTTTCAACATATTCTAATAAGTATTTATTTTTAGCTGATGATTTAACTATATTTATATACAAATTCTCTCTATCAAATCCAGTTATAAATATTTTTGGCTCTATAAGATCTAGCATATTTAAAATGTCTTTTCTTACTTCTGTAGATGCCGTTGCCGTAAAAGTCGTCACTATCGGTCTAGTTTTTAATTTTTTTATAAATGATGGTATTTTTTTATAAGATACCCTAAAGTCATGACCCCATTGAGATATACAATGTGCCTCGTCGATTGCAATTTGAGCTATGTCTTTATTTTGTATTATGTTTAAAAATTCCGCACTTTCTAGTCTCTCTGGTGCAACATATACAATCTTATATTTATCGTTTACTATATTTTCTAAAATTTGATTGTAGTCTTCTGATGAAAGTGAGCTATTTATATAGCTAGCTTCAATTCCCATTGTAGTTAGTGAATCTACTTGGTCTTTCATTAGCGATATAAGTGGCGATATTACAATCGTCAATCCATCCATGCAAAGCGCAGGAACTTGGTAACAAAGCGACTTTCCTCCACCAGTAGGCATTATTGCGAGAACATCTTGTCCTTGTAATATACTATTTATTATATCTTCTTGTCCTCTTCTAAAGCTTTTATATCCGTAGTATTTTTGTAATATATTTAATATCTTTTCTTTCATATAATTCTCCTCATCTAAATATATTTTCCGCTCATAATTTGTATTTGATTTATGTCCATACACCGTTCGTAATATACCTTATACTCGAAATATTTTTTACTATGAAATATTATACTACAATTATTTTATCTCCATTTATTTTATTTTTGATATGATTATATCTTCTAAATAAATACCACTTCTTTTTGTGTTATTTATTGAAAGTAATACACGTTTCGTGTTACACTATTATCATAGGAATTATTTACATAATTTCGCTTTTGATTCTTAATTAAGAGCAGTAAAGGAGGTATCAGCCATGTTTGGACAAAATCTGAAAAAGTTAAGAACATCAAAAAATCTAAGTCAATCTAAACTAAGCAAAATTCTAGGAATATCAAGCAGCACTATCGGTATGTACGAACAAGGTAGAAGATTTCCTGATCAGACTATTTTAACTAAAATAGCAGATTTTTTCGATGTATCAACCGATTACTTACTTGGGCGTAATCCACAAAATCCTCCAACAGAGTTTAACAATGCCACTGATGCTATGGAATTTATTTTAAAGTTGCCAACTGTTATGGCATATGGTGGTTATGATGCTACCAAATTATCAGATGAGGAGATAATAGATTTCGCAAATGACTTATTGCAACAAATCGAATTAATTAGCTATAAATATAAGAAAAAATAACAAGTAAAACGATAACTTATCGGAGGGAGGGTAATTTAGTGAGTAGTAATAAGATTAAACAGGCCGTTGACAATTTAAAATCAAGATATAATACAAATAACCCCTTTGTAATCTGCGAACACTTAGGTATTAATGTTAGAGAACGAAATTTTAACGAAACTCGCAAAGCTTATTTTGTATCTATTTATGGGCAGCCTTCTATTACAATCAACTCTAATTACATAGAAAAATCGAAAAATATATTGTGTGCTCATGAGCTTGGGCATATAATATTGGGACATACTGGTGTGAATAACTTTGAATCTGAGAACCAGGAGGCTGAAAGGGAAGCTAACTTATTTGCTCTTTATATGCTTTTTGATGAAAATGATTTTGACATGAAATTCGAAAATATGACAAGTTACTTAATTAAATATACATTAGATAGAAATATAAAATTAGCTAATAAATAAAAGCACTTCTCAGTGCTTTTTTTGTAGCATATAAAAATTATGATTATTTATATACAATTACGAAAAATCAACTACTATAGGAAAGTGATCTGACATATACACATTATCAACTTCGTACGATTTTAAATTTAAATTTGTATCTTCAAAACAATAATCGATTCTACTAGTTAAAAAAGTCGGTATATTATCTTTATTCAGCTTTATTGCTACATCATCGAAATTATTAATAGATATATTCTTTTCATTAAAATCTCCACAAATTATATTTCCAGCAAGATTTTCAATATTCCCATTTAAATTTATACTAACAAAATCAAGTATTTCATCGATTTGTTTTACTCGTTCATATTTATCAAGCCCGAGATGTGTATTTATTATATTCAAATACTCATCTTCGTTTATTTTTACTTTTATATGTGCAAATCCCCTCTGTTCTTTTTTGCTAGTCAATAATATATGATTTTGGGCTATTATTTTGTATTTAGAAAAAATACAAATTCCATATTGTTTAATTGGGACATTTTCAGCAAAAATCCCATTCATTCTAAGTTTAAACTTCATTTTTATATATTGAGAATACAAAACTTCTTGAAGGCAAATTATATCACTTTGTTGTTGTTTTAAATACTGAATGATCTTATCTAGTGTGGACTTTTTATTTTTATCCTTGCCTGAATGTATATTGTAACAAATAACTCTCATATTATCCCCCCAAAATATTTTATATTAAAAAAGCACCTTAGAATTACAAATTCAACCTAAGATGCTTTTATATAAACTTATTATTCTTTATTGTTCATAGATGA
>CAMEPL010000087.1 GCA_945931665.1 uncultured Clostridium sp.
CTTAAAAACTTCTCAATCTCTACTATTGAAAATAATATCAAACCACAATAGAAAGGATATAGCCAATCTGTAATTTGAAGTGGTGCTGTTCTAAATATAATATGCATTTGTGGCATATAGGTAATCGCCATCTGTAGTGATATAAGTATTGCTACAACTAAAAACGCGACTTTATTTGTAAATAAGTTTTTTGATATAGCTCCTGCTTCTGTCCTTATATTGAATAAATAGAATATCTTACAAAAAACTACTATATTAAGCGTTACTGTGCTGACTATGTTTTGTGATATTCCAAGTGATGTTAGATGTTGGCTTATGATAAGTCCTAATGCCGCAATCATCATAGCGACGTATAAAATTCTGATTGTATCTTGTGATTTTATTATACTTTCGCTTTTTTTACGAGGATTTTTATTCATAACGTCCTTTTCTGCTGGTTCGAACACAAATGCAAATGATATTGTGATGGCTGAAACCATGTTAATCCATAATAGTTGAACTGGTTCAAGTGGAAGTGGATTGTCTAGTATTATGCTTATTAAAACTATCAGCCCTTCAGCTATACTCGTCGGCAACAAGAACTTTATAGTTTTTTTGATATTATCATAAACTCGTCGCCCTTCTTTTATGGCATCTACTATTGTTGAGAAGTTATCATCTGCTAAAACCATATCTGAAGATTCTTTGGTTACATCTGTTCCCTTGATTCCCATCGATATTCCAATATCGGCTTGTTTTAGTGCTGGTGCGTCATTTACACCGTCGCCTGTCATTGCTGTTATTAAGTTGTTTGCTTGGTATGCCTTAACTATTCTAAGTTTGTTTTCAGGCGTCGCCCTAGCAAATATGTCGTAATCTTTGATAACTGAATTTAGCTCACTATCGCTCAGCTTATCAAGCTGCTGCCCTGTTATAACTCTGTTTTCTTCAGATAATTTGATTTGTCTAGCTATTTGTGCTGCTGTCTCTGGGTGGTCTCCTGTTATCATCTTCACTTTTACGCCTGCATTTCTAGCTTGCAAAATTGCCTCAATAACAGATTCTTTCGGTGGGTCCATTATCCCCACTAAACCTACTAAGTTTAAATCATGTTTTAATAATCCATGCTCTATCTTCACTACATCCTTAGATAAGCTTTTATACGCAACTGCTACAACACGTTTTCCACTTTTGGCTAATTTACTAACTTCATTTTGCCAATATGTTTGATCAAATTCACTATTTGATTTTTTAATTATGTCTATTAATTTATCTGGCGCACCTTTTACAACTAAATATCTATTGTTGTCTAAATCAACTATTTTAGCTATATACTTAAAATCAGAATCAAATGGTATTTTGTCTATTTCTATAAAATATGATGTATCTAAATTTGCTTTTTTACAAAGTGTAAGAAAACATCCATCTGTAGGCTCTCCATTTATAACCCATTTGTCGTTTTCTTGATTTAATGTAGCATCATTTGCAAGTGCACCTATTAATATTAATTTTTTCAAGTCACCTTCTATCTTCAACTTACTACTTACTTTTTTACTAGACTTATTAATTAATAAATCTTGTCTCTCCTCGCTGCCTAATATTTCTCCTTCTGGAGCATATCCATCCCCAGTTACAATATAATGGTGATTTTTTGTCACTATGTCTTTGACTGTCATTTCATTTTTAGTTAATGTACCTGTTTTGTCTGTCGCGATGATATTTACTGAGCCAAGTGTTTCAACTGAAGGCAGATTTTTAACTATTGAGTTTTTTCGTGCCATATTTTGAACACCTATTGCAAGAATTACTGATGTTATCGCTGGCAATCCTTCTGGAATAGAGCCCACAACCATAGTTACTATTGATAATAAAAGTGTCGGTATTTCGTATATGTTAAATAATACGCCAAAGCCAAACAATAAAACTGCGACTAATACTATTGCATAAGATATATATTTTCCTAGATTATTTATTGAAATTATTAGAGGTGTCTTTTCTTGTTTTACATCGTTGATACTTTTATTTATTTTGCCTATTTGAGTATAATCACCAGTAGCAACTACAACTCCTGTCATATCACCATTTGTGACACTTGTCGATGCAAACGCCATATTTGTCTGATCAGCTACTGTAAGTGTACCGATAAGAGTTTGTTTATCTTTTTGAACTGAATCTGATTCACCTGTCAAAACTGACTCCTGAATTTTTAGATTGTTAGCTTCTAAAATTCTTATATCAGCAGGTACATTGTCCCCAGCTTCTAGATAGACAATATCCCCAGGCACCAAATCTCCTGCATCGATATCTAACCTCTGACCACTTCTTATAACTGTAGCATTTACCACAAGCATCTGTTTAATTTTTGAAATTGCACTTTCGGCTTTATTCTCTTGGATATAACCTATCAAGGCATTTACAAGAACTACTATGCCTATTACGACTGTGTCTGAAATGTGTCCCATAAATAAAGTTAATACGCCTGCAACTAACAATATATAGATTACGCTATTGTTAAATTGTTTTAAAAATCTCACCAACTTACTTTGTTTTTTGCTTTCAGTCAGATTGTTTTTTCCGTATTTACTTCTTCTAAAAGATATGTCTTCCTCACTTAATCCTAGTTTCTTGTCTGAATTAAGTCTGTTTAATGTCTCTGCTGTGCTTATTTTGTACCAGTTTGAATCCTTTAGATGGATATTTTTCGAGTGCGCCTCAATATTTTGGCACGAAGGAGGTTCTTCTCCTAATGAAGTGTTCCTCTGCGAGTGACTTTTTGCTTGCATTTACCATTCCCCTTTCAATTTTACTTAGATATATTTTTATATCAATATATCTTACTATGTATATTAGCAAATATTCCTATATCTTCTCCTGTTTTTACATTTTTTTAACATTGTATAAAATTTTTTTAACATAGAAAAAAGAAATGCCAAATAAATTAGTTTGGCATCCCTTTTGACTAAAACTTAATTGATTATTATAGTAAAGTTGGTGCAAAGTTAGCTATTTTACTTATATTGTCTGTAGTTTAATTGTACATGAGATTGTTCATCTGTAGATGGATCTTGGTGCATTGCAGAAATCCAACTATTGTTTTCAGCAGATTTTTTTTCGAAATCTGGGTGTTCTTGATGTGCCTTCACTTTTGGGTCTTTTCCTTTATGACATTGAGATCCTAAACATGTTCCTGTACATTTTTTTTGCATAATAGCTCTCCTTTTTACCTACTGTAGTTATTTAAAGCAAGTAATTTAAATAAACTACAGTTATTTAGAATAAAGTATTCTGATTATATTATTAACAATATTTTGATTATATATATAATCCAAATTAAGGAATAATTTTTTAGTCGATATATTTCAAAATATAGTTTTTTTGAAATTAATGAATAGAAATTATAATTATATATAATTTAATATGTGTTATAAAAATCAAATTGTAGCTGCTCTAAATTTTTATATAAATTATTATGTTTATTTTTTTCTAAGTTGAAAATATCATTTACTTTCTCTGTGAAATTATTTAGAGATTCTTCATCCCAAATTTTCATAATATTGGTGTTTTGTAGTAGTTTTAAGTTGCCTTGTACTGATTTTAAATTGATATAATCGTCACTGTGTTTATAACACCCTATTATTTTGTTGTGTTTTAAACCATGGTTTACAGCATGAAAACTGCCACCGTTTATAGCCGTTTCTATGACGATAATTCCTTGGCTTAGAGCACTTTGAAGTCTATCTCTTTCTACTAATTGATATTTAGATACATTTTGATTTGGTGGATATTCACTCATAACACAGCCATTATTTTGAATTATTTTATTAAATAAGTCTTGATTTTGCTTAGGATAGACTATATTTAAACCACAGGGCATAACAGCGACAGTTCTTCCCAAACTGTCAAGACTTCCCAAATGCGCAAAAGTATCACATCCATTTGCAAGCCCACTGACTATAACATATCCTCTTTGAGATAATATATATGATATTTTATAAGAAACTTTCGACCCATGTAGGCTTGGATTTCTACTTCCTATAATCGCAATACTTTTATTATTTAAGCAATCTTTATTTCCTTTATAGTATATAATTGCTGGATTATCATCTATACTTTTTAATTTTTCTGGGAAATCTTCATCTAATATAGTAGATATTTTTATGTCTTCTTTTTTGCAAATCTCAATCGTATTTTGGGCTATCTTATTTGCATTTTCTAGCTCATCTTTAGTTATGATTTTTTTATATTTTAAATTTAGTGAGTTTATATAATTGAGCATTTTAGTGAGATTAATGCCATCTAATATATCTATATTTATGATTTTATTTACTGTTTTTCGTCCGATTCCTTTTATATTCAAAAGTGTTATTATAAATTCTGCATTATCCATTTTTTCTCCGCATACAAATATTTTAATTTAAGTTATTTTTAGTATTTCTTCAAAATAAAAAACTATGTGAAATTTTATCACATAGTTTTTGGTTTCTTTTATAAAATTGGTTGTTGATTATTCATAGAATAACCGTCGTACATTATATCTTTTAAGTCAAGATTATTGCCTTTGTTTTTTTCTTCAACTTTGCTCAGTTTTTTAACTGCTCCATATGGATTTTTTAGAGATAGTTTATCTCCTTTTCCTGAGATAACCCAAAGAACTTTGTATCCCCTTGGTTTTACTTTTAGGTTATCTTCGCCTTTTCCATCTGTAAAGTAGATTAGCATGTTGTACTTTTTAGTTTTGTTGTTGTTTAGATATTCAAAGACTGGGCTGAACTGAGTTCCTCCTCCAGTTACAAATCTATCTTGAACGTCTTTTAGTTTTTTTACTTTGTATGCTCTTTTTACTTCTTTATCACATTCGATTACAGTTATTTCGTGGTTGTAGTTTTTGACTATTGATAAGACTTCCTTAATCGCTTGTTTAAATTCTTCATCACTTATACTTCCGCTGATGTCGATTGCGACTGCGATTTCGGCTTTGTGATTTCTTAGCTCCCCTCTTAAATCAAGCCTGTTTGGTTGTCTTCTACTTCGTCTTGTTATCGTCTTTTTCTTGTTTGCCTCCATTGTCCCCATTATCTTTTTAAGATATAAGTTCCATGGAAGTTCTCCGTTTTTGCTTTTTAATTTAGATATTATTCCATCTAGATAATCTGGGTTTTTGCCCTTTTGAGAAAGACTTACAAATTTCTGAGTAAACTCCGACATTGTTTTTTCGTCTATATCGTCTGAGTCATCCCAGATATCGTGAGTTTTTTCTGGGTCGTATTCATTTTTAAAATCCATATTCTGATTTTCATCATTTTGTACTTCATCATCGCTGATATTTGTGTCGTGTTCTTCCCCGTCTTCGTTTTCTTCTTGCAAGTCTAGCTCTATCTGGATTTTTTGTAGATAATATTCAAAAGTTTGAAACGCCTCCAGCTTAAGCTTATAATTTAAATTTACCCATTCTAAAGTTGTTGAATACGGTGGAAGTCCATCTAAATACTGATTTACAACGACGTCCATAGCCATATTTATCGCCAAAGTGCTGTATCTTCCGTTTGCTTTTAGCTCTTTGGCTCTCACTAAGTGTTGTGAAATAACATGCAGGATTTCGTGCTTAATCGTAGTCTCCATCTGATACATATCTAATTTTAAAAATAAAAGCGGATTAAAATATATTACGTATTTTGCACCCTTGAAGTTTACTCCACTTGGGCTACTCATATCAAACTTTAAATCTCTATTCATTTGGAATAAAAAATATCCATAGAAGTTATCCTTATCTTCCATTAAGTTAAAGTTGACCTTGTCTACAAGGGAGAAAAACTCCCTCTTAAACTCCTCAGAAACCTCTATTTCAATATCTTTATCTTCGCTATTAAGCCTAATTTGAGTTGCATTTTCCACAAATTCAATAGCCTTAGAGTAAAGCTCCTCTTTCTTTTTATCAAAATAAGTTTCCATTTCTTATCCCCTTATCAAGCTATAAGATTGAAAATATAAATCTACAAATTCTTCATTTTCGATAGCTATTTTGTATAAATCTTCATAACTATTTTTGATATCCTTCATAATTCCAACCATTAAGTCGACTGGATATAACCTTAAAAACTCAACTAATCTGTGTATATAATCAAATCCACCCGAATTTAATTTATCGTTTTGTATATCAGATTCGAGTGATTTTAGTATATTCATCGCACTGATGTATAATCTTGTGTGGTTTTCATTTTTAGCTTGTTCTACAACTTTTTCGTCAAGCACTTCCCCGCTAAACACATCATTGTAGCTTATTATTGGTTTTGCATCAGAGTTTATAAAACTCATAAATTCCTGAGCTATAACTCCTCCCACATTACCTTTAACAACGTTTAAAAATACTGCTTTAGGGATTGAGTCTTGTTTTTCTTTATAAACTGAATAAGTTTTAGAGATTCTCTCAAAACTTCTAGGCGTTGCGTTTATATCACCGTCGTTTATCTTATGTAGATATTCTGGGAATGTAGATATAAACTCTACTACTTTTGGCTCGATACCATTGTTCATCGCCCAGTTTATCCACTCATTAGCGTCTGACTCCATATTAAGCCATACGAATCTGTTCTCCTGAGCTGGGTCCATATCTACAACTTGGTAATCAAGATCTGCTCCGTATTCGTTTGATGGGTTCATAGCAGCTAATATTTTTACATTTTCGTTTAATTTGTATCCGTTTATCTCTCTATTTAATATAAGGTTCATAAGTTCTTGTTGAACTGTGTGTTCACAACGGTTTAACTCATCTATAAATAAAAGTACGTTATTGCCATTTTCGATTTCATTATCTATCTCTCTAAGTTTTGTATGAACTGCATAAACAGTCGTTTTCTTCTCTACTTTGCAACCTTGTGCACTTGTAGTTATATATGATTCTACAGTTGGAAGTCCTCCGATTTCCCCCTCTTTTAAAAGGTTCCCGTCTATTACAACTAACTTCCATCCCTTGTCTCTCGCTACTTTGTTTGCTAAAGCTGTCTTTCCGATTCCACTCTCACCAACTACTAGAGGTACTTCTCCCGTTTCTAGTATTAGTTCAATGCTTCTAAATGTATCTAAAAAATTCATCTTACTTCTCCTAAACTATCTTTATAATTACATCATTTTTAATTTTTCGTCCAAAGCTATTTTCTTAGCTTTTTTGCTTCCGTATTTATATATAAACATGATTTTGTCTAATCTTATTGCATCGCTGTTTCTATCTATAACGCCGCAGTTTAAAAAGTCTCTTATATATTTTTCTTCTACATCTTCTTTTGATATAACTTCTTTTAAAGCTTCTTCTATTTTCTCGATGCTTATTTTCTTGTATAAGTATTTCACGACTAAGATATTTTTTTTTAAAAATGCTATCATCTTTTCTTCATCTAAATCTTGTATAAAGTTTATCGCCGACTCATTTTCTTTTATCGCCTCTAACTCAATAGAGTAACTTGGATTTTTTATATATCTTAGTGCATCATAATTTTCTTTTATCGCCTCAAGTTGGACTTTTTCTGAAGGATTTTCTATATATTTTATCGAGTCATAATTTTTTCTAATCGCCATTAATTGTAGCTCTTCGCTCGGCTCTTTTACATATTGTATTGCCCAGCCCGCCTGTTTAATCGCTGTTTTAATCACATTTTCAGTTGGATTTTTTATATATGCTAAGCTGCTCCAACCACTCTCAACAGCCTTAAGCATTATGTCTTCGCTCGGATTTTCTATATAATCAATCGCCTTGGCATTTTTGCTTATTGCGATTTCCTGCATCTCCTTTGTCGGATTTTCTATATATTTAATTACTAGCCCGTTTTTCCTAACTGCAAGTAACTTCATCTCATCTGTTGGATTTTTTATATTTTCTATAAGAGTAGGATTTATATTTATCATCTTAATAAATCTTGATTCGTCCATAATTCTCCTCCCTATTTTAAAAATTGAAACATTATAATTATATCAATTTCATTATATCCTAATTTATAAATATATATTTTACCTATTAACTTGGTATGATTTTATCATACTATTTTTATATACCCACATCACAAAATATAAATCTATTTAATATAAACCAAAATTTTGTACAAAAAAATATTACTGGAATTTGCTCCAGTAATATCTTTGTTAGAATATTTATTAAAAAAATATATATTTGGTATGTACCAAGTAGTATCAAGCCGATTTATATTATTCAGCTGAGTCTTCTTCATTTTCACTATCATCAACTTCTATAGATGAAGTCTTTAATGAACCTATTCTAGCGACTACAGTATCAGGTTCTAATTCAGATTTTAAAGTTTCAGGTATTACTAAATCTTTTGCAAGAATTTCATCACCATGTCCTAATCCACTAACGTCAACTTCTATATGTTCAGGCATTTTACTAGGATTACCTTGTAATTGAACATCTGTGATTATATCGTCTAATAATAATTTTTTTGCATCTAATGATTCAGTTCCTGAAAATCTGATTGGAACTCTTAATTTTATTGTGTCACCTTTTTTAACGTATTGGAAATCTAGATGTACTATATTTCCGAATGCGTCTCTTTGCACTTCTTTTAATACACAATTTTCGATTTTATCATTTAATTTTAATGATAAAACAGAGCTCTTTGATCCTAGTAAGTCTATTAATTCTCTTTTTGTTATTTGACAAGGAATTGGTTCCCCTAATGATTGACCATACATTATAGCAGGTATATTGCCTTCCATTCTTACTTTTTTGCCTTTCTCAGTTCTTTCACTAATGTTAAATACTGCGTTTTGCATTTTGATCCCTTCTTTTCTCTATAGATTATGTATTTTGTATATAAATATATTATAGCACAGTAATATGCATAATATTATTTTTTTTAGATTTCTAACGGATTTATTTATTCATATTTTTGAATAATCCGAATAATAACTATTATTATGCGCATTCATGTATAATTTTATTCATTAATTCTAAATCTTACAATTCACTTAAGATTGACTTAATTTAATGTTACTAAAATTGTAAATAGTTAGATTTTTGTCTATAATAAGATTGTAGACTATATTTGTGTATATAATACTACTTTAAATAAATAAAAAAGGAATGGTCAAAATGAAGAGAATTCCAGAATTTATCGAAGATTTTTCACAAGTAATAAATGAACTAAATAATAAATCTAGATTTCCGCTTACTAAGGAATTTATCCAACACGGCGATATCAGCGTATACGAGCACTGCATCTTTGTCGCTTATATGAGTTGCAGAATTGCAAATAAATTAAATATCAAAGTAGACAAGAAGTCCCTCATAAGGGGTGCACTTCTCCACGACTATTTTTTATACGATTGGCACGACAAAAACAAACCAATAAGACTTCACGGGTTTAGACATCCTAAAATAGCCCTAAAAAACGCAAGCGAAGAATTCGTTCTCAACACAAAAGAAAAAGACATTATCTTACACCATATGTTTCCGCTAAACCCAGTTCCCCCAGCATCAAAAGAGGCCTGGATTATATGTTTAGCTGACAAAATCTGCGCAACTAGGGAGACATTTAGCTCACAGCTTGACAAACAGATA
>CAMEPL010000088.1 GCA_945931665.1 uncultured Clostridium sp.
ATGGCTTTACATGATAGAGATGTATTCAGAACTATGGCTTGTGGTATAGCTGGTCTTTCAGTTTGTGCTGACTCTTTATCAGCTATAAAATATGCTAAAGTTAAAGCTATAAGAAATGAACAAGGTGTAGCTGTTGACTTCGAAATAGAAGGAGATTATCCAAAATACGGAAACAACGATGATAGAGCTGACGAAATAGCTTGCTACTTAGTTGAGTCTATGATGAACAAAATAAGAAAAAATAAAACTTATAGAAATTCTTATCATACTCAATCAGTTCTTACTATAACTTCAAACGTTGTTTACGGTAAGAAAACTGGTAATACTCCAGACGGAAGAAGAGCTGGTGAACCATTTGCTCCAGGTGCTAACCCAATGCACGGAAGAGATAGCAGCGGTGCATTAGCATCATTATCATCAGTAGCTAAATTACCATACGAACATTCACAAGATGGTATATCAAATACTTTCTCTATAGTACCAGGTGCTCTTGGAAAAACTAAAGAAGAAAGAATTAAAAACTTATCATCAATGATGGACGGATACTTCGGACAAAACGCTCATCACTTAAATGTTAACGTGTTCGATAGAGCTACTTTAGAAGATGCAATGGAACATCCAGAAGAATATCCTCAATTAACTATAAGAGTTTCAGGATATGCTGTTAACTTCATAAAATTAACTAAAGAACAACAATTAGATGTTATAAACAGAACTTTCCATGGTAAAATGGCTTAATATTTAATTAAAATCTAATTAAAATTAAATTACAATAATATCAAAGCCCCAAAGAACTGTAAAGTTCTTTGGGGTTTTGTGTTATATAAATTATTTTTTTGGTAGACATTTCTAAATTATTGATTTATAATAATCTCATAATATTACTTGATGTATACAATATTCCAATAGATTTTAGAAATTCTACTTCACTATTATTTTTTAAACGGAATAATAAGTATTATTTTAGAAAATGATATTTATATACAGAAGAATCTAATTCTATACGGAGGATTGAATATGTTAAAAGGTAGAGTACACTCAATTGAAACTTTTGGTACAGTTGATGGACCAGGTATAAGATATATAGTATTTTTCCAAGGTTGTCCACTAAGATGTAAATACTGTCATAATAGAGACACTTGGAAGCCAAATTGCGGGAAGGAATACACTGTTGATGAACTAGTACAAGATATAGTAAAATATCAATCATATATGCAGTTCTCTGGTGGTGGTGTAACAGCATCTGGTGGAGAAGCTACTCTACAAGCTGAATTTGTTGCAGAACTATTCGCAAAATGTAAAGAATTAGGCATACATACATGTCTTGATACAGCTGGATTTGTCGATATCGAAAAAGTTGATAAATTACTAGACTACACTGATCTTGTTTTATTAGATATAAAACATATAGATAACGAAAAATGCAAAAAATTAACAGGTGTTGGTAATGAAAAAGCGCTTAAACTAGCAAAACATTTAGATGAAAGAAATATACCTGTTTGGATTAGACAAGTTCTTGTTCCTGGTATAACAGATGCCAAAGAAGACTTAGAAAAATTAGGTCAATTCATCTCTACCCTAAATAATGTTGATCGTTTTGAGCTTTTACCATATCACGGTATGGGAATTCATAAATGGGAGAGCATGGGATTAGAATACGAGCTTAAAGACGTAGATGAACCTACTCCTGAAGAAATTAAACGCGCTAGTGATATAGTTTCATCATTTGGTGTAGAAGTGCATAATAACAAAGTTGCTAAATAGTATCCTATTTGGATATTATTATAGATAAGTCAATGCATTATTTTATTAATGTATACTTTAAAAGCATATAAAGATTCAATGATTTATCAAATTAAATAATTTTTATATGTAATTAAAATGCCCTTATATATTTTTAAAGTTATTAAACTTTATAATTTTTTTTATACTTTGGAAGTCTGAATAAGACTTCTTTTTATTTTACTAAAAATAAATATTATATTATAACAAAAAAGCAGTATATAAAAATCTATAAATTTTTATATACTGCACTTATATACTATCTTATTAAATTTATAAGTATATTCTTTCCTATAACTACTCCAATTAAACTAAGTGTAACATTTAAATCTAAATACTCTCCTTGAAACTCTATTGTTTCAACTAGAATTCTATTATTTCAACTTCCATTTTTTCTATAGCATCAGCTATTAAACCTTCTACATCTAGAGATGCTTCATCTGCTTCTATTCTGTCTAATTTAGGTTTTGTAACTGGTCTTTTTGGAGCAAATACTGAACAACAATCTTCTTCTGGTATTATTGATGTTTCAAATGTTCCTATGTTTTTAGCTACATCTATTATTTCAGTTTTGTCCATTGCTATTAATGGTCTGAAAACTGGCATACTTACAGATGCATTTGTACAAGTAAGACCTTGTATAGTTTGTGATGCAACTTGTCCTATACTCTCTCCTGTAACTAATGCGTCACATCTTCTTAATTTACCTACTTCTTCAGCTATTCTCATCATAAAACGTCTAGATATTATTGTCATAGCTTCTTCTTTACAATTTGCACCAACAGCTTTTTGTATTTCTAATAAGTTAACTTTATGAAGTCTAACTTTTCCGCAGTATTTAGCTAATATTCTAGCTAAGTCTCTTACTTTTTCCATTGATTTTTCACTTGTGAATGGGTATGTGTGGAAGTGTATACATTCAACTTCTACTCCTCTTTTTGCAACCATCCATGATGCAACAGGAGAGTCTATACCTCCAGATAATAAAGACATAGCTTTACCATTAGTTCCTATTGGAAGACCACCATAACCAGGCACTGTGTCGCTATAAGCAACTACATTGTGCTCTCTAAGTTCACATTTTATTTTTGTTTCTGGATTTCTTAATTCTACTGGTATTTTCCCTTCTGTTTTGCTTAATAAGTATCCACCGATATCTATACTCATTTCTTGAGATGTCATTCTGAATGACTTATCTCCTCTTCTACTTTCAACTTTGAAGTTTTTACATCCTTGTTCTATCTTTTCTTCTAAAACTTTTAATGCAGTTTCTTTTAATAATTGATACGCTTCTTCGATGTCATCTGATTTTCTGTCTAATTTTATAACTGGACATACTCCAACTATACCGAATACTTTTTTAACTTCTTCCATTACTTCTTCATAATCGTAGTCACCAAGTTCAACATAAACTCTTCCGTATTCTTTGTATACATCGAATTTACCTAATGGTTTTAACATATTTTTTATGTTTTTTATTAATTTATTTTCAAATATATATCTGTTTTTTCCTTTGATTCCTATCTCTCCGTATTTTACAATTAATGCGTTATACACTTTTTCACGTTGCCAAAATAAATATCTTGGCATACTCCTTTCTTTATATCTTACTATTTAGTTTTGCTTTATTTTTTCATTTTATTTATCTTATTTATTGCTAAAACTTATATTTAGTTTCACGATTTAAACTATCTTCTTCTGCCTATTATCATTCTTAAATCAGATACAGATTCTTTTAAAACTTTAACAGTTTCCATTACTTCTTCTTTTGTATTTAAATCGCTTAAACTAAATCTTATAGCTCCTTCTATCTCTTCTGGAGTTAATCCTATAGCATTTAATACATGACTTCCTTTTTTCTTAGAAGAACAAGCAGATCCTGTAGAAACATATATTTCTTTTTGTTCAAGATAATGAAGAAGAACTTCTCCTCTAACTCCTCTAAATGATACATTTAAAATATGACATACTCCATCTTCTGGTGTGTTTATTTTAACATCATCTATGTTAGATAATATTTCTTGTTTTAAAAGGTCTCTAAGCTCTCTTATTTTGTCTATAGTGCCTTCTAAATCTTTGTTTATTATTTTAATAGCTTCACCAATTCCATAAATTCCTGGTACATTTTCAGTTCCTGATCTTATTCCGATTTCTTGTCCTCCACCAGTAAGAAGTGGTTTTATTCTGTTGTTTTCTTTTACATACATAAATCCAATTCCCTTAGGACCATGTAGTTTATGACCACTAACACTCATAAAATCTATGTTGTATCTTGATGGTCTAAATTTAATTTTTGCATAAGATTGTACTGCATCTACATGTAGATATATTTTTTCATCTAAAGTTTTTAAATATTTTCCGATTTCTTCTATAGGTTGTACGCTTCCGATTTCATTATTAACATGCATAACAGATACTAGCATAGTTTCTTTTTTTATTGCATTTTTTAAGTCTTCTATAGATATTTTTCCATCCTTATCAACTTGTAAATAAGTTACTTCAAACCCTTCTGATTCTAAATCTTTAAGAGTATCTAAAACTGAAGGATGTTCTATTACTGTTGAAATTATGTGTTTTTTAGTCTTTTTGTTTAATCTAGCCACGCTTCTTATAATAGTGTTATTACATTCAGTACCACCTGATGTGAAATATATCTCATTTTCTTTAGCCCCTAGACTTCTCGCTATATTTCTTCTTATTTCTTTTATTTCCCTTTCAACTTCTATACCCTTTTTGTGTATAGATGAAGGATTTCCATATTGAGTAGTAAGAGCTAGAACCATTTTATCAACAACTTCTTGATATGGTTTTGTTGTTGCACTATTGTCTAAATAAATTTCCATATTACTACACCGTCCTTTTTATTAAATAAAATTTATGTAAAAATTTATACAATAATTCGTTTATATCCGAGCTTTTAGATTAAAAAACCTAAGCTTTATGAATGACTTATATATTATACCATTAAAGGCTTTAATTTTTAAGGTTTTAGAATTAAAAATATTATCTTTTGATTATAAACATATTGACTTAAATTTATTCTCTACATTTTATGTATAATTTTTTCAAATAATTTAAATTAATTGATTTATGTATTTATATTTTATTTTTTTCTTAATATTTTAAATTTTTATAATTAATATTTCTAAAAATATACAAATACTATATAAAACGTCATTTTTCTCCATTTCCAAAAATTAACATTTGATTTTTCTGTCGAATTTTGTTATTATTAATTTAAGGTTATCCCCCAGATAGCCATACTAATATTTCTATTCGAATACCCCTTTTGAGAATAGACTTTATATTATTTATTATTGTTAAATTGAAACGGAATCAGTTTGACCCCTTAAAAAAAGAGCTTCCCCTGGCTCTTTTTTTGCCATTAAAAATAGAGAAGTGTTCCCCACTTCTCTATTTTTTTATGTTTTTTACCATTTTTTAAGACAATAAACTCATTATCAATTCTTATCAAAAAAATCTATGATTTTAATAGAAATGATAACAAATCTGAGATAGTGTTTAAATATAATAATAAGACCAGAATTCTTAGATTTAAAAATAACACTTGTAAATTAGATAAAAAATACGATGCATGTATAAGCAGTTATAATTCTCGAACTGGAAAGATTAAATTTAATAATAATTCATGTATTTGCTTGAAATAATATAACTGAATATATTTTATATAAATTATAACATAAACAATTTTATAGCTATTTCTATCATAATTTTAAGTATAATCGCTATTTTTCAACATTACACTTTACTTTTTACGGAATTTTTTAATATTTATTTAATTTCTTAATTAAATATGTTATATTTTCTAATTTTATTATGTAAAAATATAAAAACAATTAAAATATCATCTATCAAACTAAATGCAAATTCTAATAGTGCATATAAAATATGTACATATTTGTAAACATATTATAAAATATTAAGTATAATTATTTTTGAAATATTCGGAGGTGCGTTATGACAATTAAGAAAAAAGTAGCTGTTGTTTTCACAGGGGGAACAATATCTATGACTATAGATCCAGAACTTGGAGCGGCTATACCTAGTTTATCTGGAGAAGAAATATTATCTTTAGCAACTAATATAAATAAAGTTGCTACAATAGAAGGACATAATTTTGATGAAATACCAAGTCCACATATGACTTTTGAAAAGTTAATGGAATTAAAACAATATATAAATAATCTTTTAGAAAGAGAAGATGTATGCGGTGTTGTTGTTACTCATGGTACGGATAGTTTAGAGGAAACTGCATACTTTTTAGATTTAGTTCTAAATACTGAAAAACCTGTAGTTGTTACAGGAGCTATGAGAAGTAGTTCTGAACTTGGATATGACGGTTCTAGCAACTTATCTGCAGCAGTTTGTACGGCTATATCAGATTCTGCTGTTGGCAAGGGAGTTCTTGTTGCTATGAACAATGAAATACTTCTTGCATCTGAAGTTACTAAAACAGATACGCTTTCTTTAAATACCTTCCAATCACCAGCTCACGGTCCTTTAGGTATAATAGATTGCAACCAACTTTTATTATTAAAAGATGCTTCTAAAAAGACTTTTATAGATACTGATAAGTATGAACCAAAAGTAGCTTTATTCAAATCTGGTCTTGATATGGGCGATGATTTAATAAAATTCGCTGCTGATAACGGATATAAAGGTATTGTAATTGAAGGTATGGGTAGAGGAAATATACCACCAGAAATGTTTAGAGGAATTGAATATGCAAGAGAAAAAGGCGTAGAAGTAGTATTAGTTTCAAGATGTTTAACTGGTAGAGTTTATGATTCTTATGGTTACCTAGGTTCTGGACGTGACTTAAAAAATATAGGATGTATATTTGGTGGAGATTTACCTGGTCAAAAAGCTAGAATAAAACTTATGTTAGCTTTAGGTAAAACTAATGACCCACAAGAATTAAAAGACTACTTCGAAAAAGGAGTATACTGCTAAGATAGCCTAAAGATATACATTATCATATAAAAATTATTAGAGACTTTGAAAATAGTTTAATTTAATAAATATAAAGACCTTGGATTTTCGTCCAAGGTCTTTTTTATAAATAAATCTAAAACTTTCTACTATATAAATGATTTTAATTTTTAGTTCTTATATTATTTTTATAATATCTTTGAGAAGAATTCTCTAGCTCTTTCGTGTTTTGGGTGTTCGAAAACTGTTTCTGGTTTGTCGTCTTCGATGATTTTTCCCCCATCTACGAATAAAAGTCTATCTGATACTTCTTTTGCAAATCCCATTTCGTGTGTTACTATTGCCATTGTCATTCCGTCCTCGGCTAATTCTTTTATAACATCTAGAACTTCTTTTACCATTTCTGGGTCAAGAGCTGATGTTGGCTCGTCAAACAACATCACATCTGGTTCCATTGCTAATGCTCTAGCTATTGCTATTCTTTGTTTTTGTCCACCTGATAATTGTGATGGGTAAGAATCTTTTTTGTCTAATAGTCCTACTCTTTCAAGTAATATTTCTGCTTTTTTATTCGCTTCTTCTCTACTTAGTTTTTTTAATCTCATTGGAGCTAAAGTAATATTATCTAAAACAGTCATGTTAGGAAATAGATTAAAGTTTTGAAATACCATACCTATTCTTTGTCTAATTTCATCAATATTAACTTTTTTATCGGTAATATCTGTTCCTTCAAATATTATTTGCCCTTTTGTTGGAATCTCTAATAAATTCATACATCTAAGTACTGTACTCTTTCCTGAACCACTTGGTCCAACTATAGTTACGATTTCACCTTTTTTGATTTCTAAATCTATACCTTTTATTACTTCTAAATCTCCAAATGATTTATGCAAATTCTTTATATTTATCATTTTATCACTTTCCCTTATTAATTTGATTTAGCTAGTTTCTTTTCTAATACACCAACTAATTTTGATAGTATTGTAGTTAATACAAGATATATAACTGCTGCAGCTACATATGGTTCCATTGGGCTGTAAACTGCTGTAACGACTATACCAGCTTTAAACATGATTTCTTGAGTTCCTATAACTGAAAGAACTGACGATTCTTTTACTAATGTTATAAATTCATTTGCTAATGCTGGTAATACATTTTTTACAGCTTGTGGTACTATAACAAATCTCATAGTATCTGCGTATCCTAATCCTAATGATCTACTAGCTTCCATTTGACCTTTATCAACAGATTGTATTCCTGATCTAAATATTTCTGCTATATATGCACTTGAATTTATAGATAATGCAAATGCACCAGCAATAAATTTAGATGATATAGGCCCTACATCTGGGAAATCTATACCTATTTGTGGTAAACCAAAATAAATAATAAAAACTTGAACAAATAAAGGTGTACCTCTTAATATTTGTACATAAGCACTAGATAAAAGCTTTAGAACTTTAAAATTTGACATTTTCATTAGACAAATCAATAAGCCAAGTACAAATCCTACTACTAAAGATACTAATGATACTAAAATTGTATATTTAGTACCTTCCATAAGTACCCCATAGTATCCATTTAATACACTAAAATCCATAATCACATCTCCTACTTATAATTGTCTATTATTCAGCTAATTTTAAAGCTTCTTGCATGTATTTATCCATATCTCCACTATCTTGTAATCTCTTTATAGTGTCGTTTACAGATTTTATGAATGAAGTGTTATCAACATTTTTACTAGATTTTTTGATTGCTGCTGCTGCAGTTTCTGCAACTTCATCACCTACTGTTGTTTTACCTATTGCTATGTTGTCGTATTTTTTTACATTTATTTCAGCAACAGCTTTGCCAGTAACTATAACATCTATTTTACCATTTTGAAGTTCTAACATTAAATCTGGTATTTTCTTTAATTGAGTTACATCAGTTATTCCTAATGTATTAGTAACATAGTCTGCTTGAGTTGTTCCTTTTTGTACCCCTACTCTTAATTTTTTCAAATCATCAGAACTTTTTATAGAGTCTTCTTTACCTTTTGCAACTATACAAACATTGCTATTTGTGTAGTATATTTCAGAGAAATCCACACTTTTCTTTCTTTTTTCATCTGGAGTCATACCAGCTAAAACTATATCAACTTTGTCAGCTTGTAATGCCCCTAATAAACCATCAAAGTCCATATCTTCGTATTCAACTTTAACCCCGATATCTTTTGCTATTTCTTGAACTACAAAATCATCAAATCCTACTATTTTATCTTCCCCATCTACAACTTTATGGAATTCGTATGGAGAGTATTCAGCACTTGTACCTACTTTTAATACTCCTGCATCTTTTATTTGTTGTAATTTATCTGTTGTTGCAGTAGAACCTTCTGATGATGAATCTGAACCTTTTGAACTACTACATCCAACTAATCCCATAACCATGATTGCCGCTAACCCTGTAGCTAATAATTTTTTTAATTTCATTATTAATTCCCCCTTAATCTTGTATAAAAGTTTATATAAAAAAAGTCCCTTAGTTAAAAAACTAAGAGACGATTTACCGCGTTACCACTCTTCTTGATAATTAGAAGTAACTTTCTAATTATCCACTCAAACCTTTAAGGCAGGCATACCTACTATCCTACTAATTTCAGATAGTCTTCTCCAAAGCTCTCTTCACAATAAACTCCGTTACTGACTCACACCATACTCAGCTCGCTTTAACTTATATTTATGTTACTTTCTTTTTCA
>CAMEPL010000089.1 GCA_945931665.1 uncultured Clostridium sp.
TTCAGAAAAATGCTATTTGAACATAACAAAGAAAAATTAAATAATACGCCTTTTACAGATAAAGAATTCAATAGAATTCTAATTCATTTAGAAGGAAAAAGTATATATAATAGTTCAAAGCTATTTAGAGATAAGTTCGTGCTAGAAAGAGAAAATGGCACAGAAGTATATTTAGAATTCTTTAACTCCAAAAATTGGACAAAGAATAAGTTTCAAGTTACAAACCAGGTAACTATGATTAACAAATACACTAATAGATATGATGTAACTATTCTTATAAATGGGTTACCATTAGTGCAAGTTGAACTAAAAAGAAGAGGCTTAGATTTAAAGGAAGCCTTTAATCAAATAGAAAGATATAGAAGACATTCTTATAAAGGTTTATATAGATATATTCAATGTTTTGTTATTACAAATGGAGTAGATACAAAGTATTTCTCAAATTCAGACAAGCCACTGAACTTCAATTTCACCTTCTTCTGGAGTGATGAGAAGAATAATAGAATAAGTAACTTAAGCAAATTTACAGAAAGCTTTTTTGAAAGGCATATGTTAAATAACATAATTGGCAAGTACATGGTTATTAGTGATGCTGATAAAAATCTTATGGTTATGAGACCATACCAGGTATATGCAGTGGAGGCTTTAACTAAGAGAGCTTTAGAGACTAATAATAACGGATATATATGGCATACAACTGGATCTGGAAAAACATTGACTTCCTTTAAAGCTAGTCAATTATTATCTAATGAAGAAAAGATTAAAAAGGTATTTTTCTTAATAGATAGAAAAGACTTAGACTCTCAAACAGTGGAGTAGTTCAATAAATTTGAAGCTGACTGTGTAGATACTACTGATAATGTTGGCACGCTTATAAAGCAGATAGAGGATATTAATTCAAGACTTATAGTAACTACTATTCAAAAGCTTGCAAGACTTTTAAAGTCTGAAAAGTATACTCACAGAATGAATAAGTATAGAGAAGAAAAAGTAATCTTTATTATAGATGAGTGTCATCGTTCACAGTTTGGAGAGATGCACACAGCAATAAACAAGCATTTTGTAAATGCACAATACTTTGGATTTACAGGCACTTCAAGACTTGTTGAAAATAGAAGCCAAGATGGAAGAACTACAGCAGATCTTTTTGATACTTGTCTTCATCATTACTTAATAAAAGATGCTATAAATGATAATAACGTATTAGGGTTTTCAGTGGAATATATTAAAACCTTTGATGGTGATTTTGATGAAAATGATGAAACAAAGGTTAGTGCCATTGATAAGGAAGAAGTGTTCCATTCACAGGATAGAATTGCCATGGTTTCACAGCATATTATAGATAATCATAATGCAAAGACTGCAAATAAAAAGTTTACTTCACTATTTACAGTAGATAGTATACCATTGCTTATTAAGTATTACGATACTTTTAAGCAACTGGACCATGATTTAAAGATTGCGGCAGTATTTACCTTCCAAGATAATGAAGATTTAAGTGATAAGGATGAACATTCAAGAGAAAGCTTAGAGAGAATTATTGAGGATTATAATAAGATGTTCCCAAGTAAGGACAATACAAAGTTCTCTACAGATACCTTCCAAGCTTACTTTAAGGATTTATCACGAAAGATAAAAAATGCTGAGGTAGATATAGTTTTAGTAGTAAATATGTTTTTAACAGGCTTTGATTCTAAGCCATTAAATACTTTATATGTAGATAGAAATTTAAATTACCATGGATTAGTACAGGCATTTTCTAGAACAAGTAGAATTTTAGATGATACTAAGCCTTATGGAAATATAGTTTGTTATAGAAACTTAAAGAAGAATACAGATGAGGCCATTTGTCTTTTCTCACAAACAGAAAATACAGATGTAGTTTTAATGGAAAGTTATGACCATTATTTAGGGTTATTTAAAGAGAGATTAGATGACCTATATAAGCTTGCACCTAATATTGATATGATAGATTCTATACAGAATGAAGAAGGTAAGAAAAACTTTGTTATAGCTTTTAGAGAATTAAGTAAGCAACTTATTAAATTAAAGACCTTTGTAGACTTTGAATTTGATAAAGAAAAAATAGGTATGGCTCATCAGGAATATGAAGACTATAAAAGTAAATACTTTAGAATTTATGATGAGCTTAAAAAGTCAGCGCCAGAAAAGGAGAGTATCTTACTTTATATAGACTTTGCCATAGAGCTTATGGCTATTGATAAAATTAATGTAGATTATATTATGAATTTAATTAGAGATATTGATTTTAGTGATGAAGAAAAGAGAAAAGCAGATATTGAAAAGATTAAGAGATTATTAGATAGTGCTGATAATGAAAACTTAAGATTAAAGGCAGATTTAATAAGAGCATTCTTAGATGAAGTAGTGCCAAAGGCTAATAATAATTCCTCTATGGATGATTTATTTAATGAGTTTATAGAAGAAAAAAGAGTATATGAAATAACAGAATTTGCAGAAAATATTGATATTGTAAAAGAAACAATGAAAGACTATATAACAGAGTATGAGTATTCAGGAATTATAGATTCTGCAAAAATAAAAGATTCAATAAATGGTGGATTATTAAAGAAGAAAAAGCTATCAGAAAAGATAAAGCATTTTATAATTAATATTCTATATTCTCATTATTTTTGTAATGTAGATAAGGTTAGAAGTCAAATAGTTAAATATGCAACAGGATCAACTAGATTTACAGTATCATTAAAATCATTTGAAAAGATAATAGTGGAATTACCTTGTTTAGATGAACAAAGTAAAATAGCTAATTTCTTATTTAAGATTGATACTATAGTTGGGAAAGAAAAAGAAAAGCTTGATGAATTGAGAACGTGGAAAAAAGGGTTATTGCAGGGGATGTTTATCTAATTACAAATTAAGTCTAATTAATCCATTTAATTGGCTTAAATAGATTAGATAGATAACAACTTACTATTTATATATAATTGTGAATAGGGGGATAAATATGAAATTTAACCAAAAATGTTGGGAAGATGCCAGTGAGTTAGATACTAAAATTTACATTTGTAGTTATTGTAATAAAGAAATTGCTTCAAATATTGGGTATCTTTCAAAGGGAAGCTATGAAAAGGCTGAAGATTATATATACATATGTCATAATTGTAATGCACCAACTTACTTTAGATATGGTTATGAGCAAATTCCAGGGAGTAAATATGGTTTTAATGTTGAAGGGTTACCAAGTGATATAGAATATATATATATATAACGAGGCAAGGGGATGCTATAGTGTAAATGCTTATACAGCAACAGTATTAAGTTGTAGAAAAATATTAATGAGTATAGCTTGCAATGAAGGAGCAGAAGAGGGAAAAAGTTTTATTAAATATATTGATTATCTAAACGATAAAGGATACATTCCGCCAAATGGACGTGAGTGGGTAGATAAAATTAGAAAACTCGGCAATGAAGCAACTCATAAATTAGAAACAAAAAATGAAGAAGATGCTAAATTAGCGCTTAATTTTACGGGGATGTTATTAAAATTTATATATGAGTTACCAAGTATGTTGAGATAGCATAATAAATTTAAACAGCAAGTACTTTTTTATACTTGCTGTTATTTTTTTAATAATAAGTATAAATAGATAGTTAAGGAGTGTAGTATATGGTTACATTAGATGATGTTAAAAGGGAAATAGCAGAAGCTATAGCTGCTGAAAAAGCATATGGATTACCAAGATTATGCGTAAATTATGGTCTGGATGATGGATCAGAAGATGAAGCTTATAGAAGTAAAAGAAGTTACGTTCTTAAAAGATTAGCTGGAAAGGATAGAGAGTTTATATTAGAGTTATCTAAAAGAGTAATGGAAGAATATCCAACATCCAATTTAGGAAAGGTTTTGAGTAAATATTTTACAGAGTTTTTTTTTAATATAAGTAATATAACTAGGGATAAGATATTAAAGAAACTTAATGAGATAGGAAAGTTAGAAGGGGAGCTTGAAATAGTAGAATTTTTAGATAGAGTATTTAATATAAAAAGCATGCCATCTGAAGAAAATGAATTTGATACTTTTGAGTATGATGTTATAAGACATATGAGGTGTAATGATGATTGGGATTATTACTATTTATTAAAGGAAAAAATGAATTTATTATATGTATCAGATAAAGTTTTCATTAATTTCTTAGAACAAATTGTACATCCTTATATTAGGAAAGAGGAAGATAAAAAACAATATATTAATGAAATTAATAAGAATTTAGCAAAGGATGGGTATGAGCTAGTTAGCGATGATGTGGTATCAGGAGAAACTATTTATAAAGTTAGAAAAACTGTAGAAAGTGGAGTTACTGGACAAGTTAAAAATCTTATTTTTGCATCTGATGGACCAAAACCAGAAATAATATTTTCAGATTTATTAAATAATGATATAGAAATTGTGAAGAATAAGGAACATTGTTTAATTTATTGTAATTCAATTGGGCGAAATGGTTTGAGATGGGGGCAATTAGTTGAATGGTGGGAAATACAAGGAAAAAGTGAAGATAATACAATGAATGTAGAACAATCTCTTTACAAGAGGTTAGCGATAAGTCTTGATAATGAGATTGAGAAAAAAATATTTTATACATATTATAAAGAGTTTAAGCCTAAACTTCAAAATGAACTTCCAGTATTGATTCCACAAGTATATTTACATTATGATCCACTTACTATTAAGCAACTGAGGGGAGAAAAAAGATTGATTCATCAAAGAATGGATTTTTTAATGTTAATTTCTGATAGAGATAGAATTGTTATAGAGCTTGATGGAAAGCAACATTATTCTAATGGGGATATTTCTTCGCCCAAAAAATATTCAGAAATGGTAGCTGCTGATAGAAAGTTAACACTTAATGGTTATAAAATTTTTAGGTTTGGAGGGTATGAGTTAAAAGGAAAAGATAATGCAGAAATAATAAAAACATTTTTTAGTGAATTATTAGAAAATTATGGGTTTGACTTAAGGTGATTAGTTTGATTTTATAATAGAGTTTTGAGGGGGTAAGTAATATGGCTATAAAAGAAGTTATAGAGATTACTAATAAAATTATGTCTAAATGGATGGGGATTGGTGGAATAGCTCCAGATTCTGTGGTGGATAAGATGCATAATGCGAGATTAGATTGGATAATTCAACTTACTGATTGTTTAGAGATATGGACAGATAGGGGTGGGAGATTATCTGAAGGTGAATTGTTACTTGCAAGAGCTAATATTGGTGCAATTGTTGAAGGATGGTTAAAATTTTTTTATTGTGTATATTATGAAGATTATAAAAATTGTCCTAAAAAAGATAGAGATGGTAATATAATAGAACCTAATAATTTAAGTTTTGAACAATTAAAACAATTTAGTAGGGGAAAACTTTATAAAGTAAATGATGAGTGGGAGAATTGGATAGATAGCGTTCAGAGAAAAAGAAATGCAATACATGCTTTTAATGATAGAGAGATAGGTACAGTAATAGAATTTTTGAATGATGTTAATAAACTGAAAGAGTTTATAAAATTAATAGATAGTCACCTTCCATATATAGATGATTTTTATTTAGATTAGAAAATAAATTAGTTAGCTGGAGTTTAATATCATTAGTAGTAGTGAAACGGTTAGATTTATTCTAACGGTAGCAAGAGTGTCACTTCGTGACCCTCAAGTAACTCAGAGTACCAATAAAATTGAAGAACAATACATTTTATAAATATAATAAATAATGTTATTAGCTCCTGAAGCAATTTGCTAAAAAATAAAATGACATATAGTTGACGATAGGTTATATGAAAAGTATTTTCTAATGGAGGGATTGTTATGAATGAAAATTTAGAAGTTAAAGTATTAACCGATGAAAATACAGTTAATATTGATTTTGAGAAAAGCATTTACGATTTGCAACAGCAAATCAATGGAACTATAAGCCAGGCAGATAAACTAGACTATTTTGTATCGGTTGCATCAGGTATGTTGTGTGGTATGCTAGATATATTATGGGTAGGAGATTTTAGTCTTGAGAGTGGTAGAGATATAGCTAATGAAAAGGTAAACGAATTTGTAAAGAAGATTGCAGAGTTAAGTGGCTGTAAAGATGATGATTTAAAGAAGTCAGTTGCTTTTTTAGAAAAAAAATTCCCAATTCCAGCAGATGGCAATACACCAGATTTTGGTGGTGGGTTACAACATCATTTAAGAGATTTTGCTCATCATCCAACAATTATTGGCTTGGCTTTCTCGTTGTTAACTCAGTTTACTGAGAAGTCTTATGGAACAGATGTAAATGGTATTTTTAAGGTTGTTTCTGTTCCAGAAAAAAGTAGAATATTTATAGGTAAAGATATTACAGATAAAATCTTTAAGGGAACGATAGTATGGTTATTCCATCTAGTAAGTGATATGGCAGGTTCAAGTGGTACAGTTGGAGTTAGTGGCGGTACTGGTATCCCCGGTCCGATATTGGCACTTGTAAAAGAACTATCTGCATTACCTTATATAAAAGAATTGAAGGTTGAAGACCAATCCTTATCAGTATTTATATCAAAGTTATTTAATGGTACTTTATTTGCAAAATACGATGAGAATGGCAAAATAATGAAAGAAACGGTAGTTAAATTTGATTTTCGTGGTGAACTTGGTGTGGCAGTTGAACTTGGAAAGCAGGCTATTCCAGTAATTGCAAATGAGTGCATTGTAAGAATATTTTATTTCATAAGAAGATTAATTTTGGAAATAAAGAACAAAGATATTAAAACAATAAATGAGTTTTCTAAGATAGATTTGAATAAAGTTAAACCATACAACAATCCAACACTTACAAGAATGATTACTATTTCTACAGGGGTATTCACGGCTATTGACATAGCTGAGGCTGTTGGAACACAGAAATATTGGGTATCAGTAAACTATGTTGGTGTTGGGCGATTTACTGTTGCTGTTGGTACTGAAATGATTGGCTTTTTTAATGTAAGAAAACTAAAACTTATTAAGCAAATGTATGAAGAAATCGGACGTAACGTATATAATCAAACTGATGATAAAATATATAAGAGGATTGGTGAGGGTATGAATTTTGATAAATTTGGATTAACATTAGAACAAATTGAAATACTTTATAATTTAGAATGGCATAAAACTATAAATGATATTGAGAAAACCTCTTTGATTATCAACAATGATAAGATAGTTACTCTGAAGAACAAGTGGGTTAGTGAGTGGAAAGAATATATGTCTATTGGCTTTTCAAATTTTGTAGGTGTAGAAGGTGCAGAACTTCATTGGTATAGTAAAGAGGAGTTGATCAAAAAGGTGAAAGAAAATAATACTGAGAATATTTGGTTAAGATTGGTATTACTTGAGGCAATGTTGTTTGAACCTTATTATTCACTGAGTGTGGAGAAAGACAAAAAAGGAAATTATGTTCCAAGTAAAAAATATAAGGAGTTAAATAATCCTATGGTTGGATATAAAAAATCCGAAGGAGATAAATATTTAGAAGCTTATTTCAATGAACATTTCTATATTAGAGACTATGTTAAGAGATTAAGGAAGTGTTATGATAAGGTAATTAGAGAGCTTAATGAAGTGTTAAAAGCGGTAATTAAAGGTATATCAATTACTGCAGGTGTGACGATTGCTACGGTATTAACAGCAGGAATGTTTGCACCTGCAATTGCTGTTGCATTAGTAGGCAGTAATTTTGCAGGACTAAGTGGAGCGGCATTAACAAGTGCTTGTCTTGCTTATCTTGGTGGCGGGGCTATTGCAGCAGGTGGATTAGGAATGGCTGGTGGAACTATGGTAGTAGTTGGTGGCAGTGCAATTCTTGGTCTTGGAGTAGGGGCAGGTATTGGTGGAACTGTAGGAACTATTGGTGTTATGGGAGAAAAACAGACAATTTTACAATCAGCAAAATTAATGGTATCTATTAGAGAGATTTTCTTGAATGATGAGCATGATATTCAGTATTCTAATACAATCTTTGAGCAATATGTACAGAATATTTCTAGTATCGAAAAGGGGCTTGTTGATTTGAAATTACAAGAGAGTATTGCGAATAAAGATGATAAGAAGCAACTTAAACTTCAAATAAAGAATGCTGAGAAATCGTTAAAGGTAATGAAGATTGCAATGAAGAGTATGAATAAGTTCAAAAGTTCATTTGAAGTAGATAAATCAACTGCTAAATAGCAAGAGGATAACTACGTTATCATTAAATTTAGCAACCAGATATTAAGATTAACACCTTTCGATTTTGGAAAGATATCCAATTTTAAGTAATTTACCAATGAAATTTCATATGGGCCATTTAAGTGAAAATAAATTAAAATTTTAGAAAAGTGTGATTAGAATAAGAATTAGTGTAGTGAAGAATCACCTATTAAGTAGACAGTTAAAATAATATAAAATTATTATTTTAACTGTTTACTATTAAAGAGGGAATATCATAATACACCTAGTTCTTTTAATTTGTAGTATGATTTTCTTGATATAGGTTGCTTATTAGATAACCAACTAGATACTGTTTCTTCTGATATGTTAATTAATTTTACTAAAGATTTAATGGAGAGGTTATTATTATTCATGAATGTACTTAAAGCTGTAGAAATATCTAAATCCTCTTCATACATTGAATCATAAAAATACTTTGTATCTAGCTTAAAAAAGGCTGCTAATTTTTTTGAAATTTCTTTATTTGGATAAATATTCTTATATTCATATTTTTTTATACTGTTCATTGGTATATTAGCTTGAATCTCTAATTGTCTTCTAGTTAATCCATTTAGTTTTCTATAGTATTTTAATTTAGAGCTTATGCTATTATCTGTATTTAATGCAGCAGATTCGTACATATAAATATTAATTAGTAAAGTATTCCAAAAAGTCGCGTTTTGGTACACCAAGCTTGACATTAGTTACATAATAGCGACTTTGGGGAAGTAGATAGAGTGTCACTTAGTTCCTATCAGTAAAAATAAAATTAGTAAGGACCGATAATTGAAATCATTGGTTTATAAAATATGTATAATCAACATTAAGAATTTTAGCTATTTCTTTTATAGTTTCTGCTTTTGGAATTCTATTTCCTTGTTCCCAATTACATACACTAGTAAAGCTACGATTTAAGAGTTTTGCAAATTCACGTTGATTTAGATTCCTTTCTATTCTAAAATATCTTAACTTTTCACCAACTGTATCCAATTTGAGATTTAGTATTTTAATAGAGTTAAGATTAAGATACAAAGTGATAAATATTATTGCAAATGTTGCACTTTTGTACACACTGCACATGCTAAACTGATGACCACATATTATCCACT
>CAMEPL010000090.1 GCA_945931665.1 uncultured Clostridium sp.
AAATATAATAAATGCAAAACAAATAAAAGCTTTGACGGAGACAAAAATGTTCGTTGATTAATTACAGAGAGTCGGTAGTGCTGAGAGCCGGTGTTAATTTGAGCATATAATGATCACTCCTAGCTTCCGTATTGAACAGGTAACTTATTAAATATGGACGTCTGCTAACGTTACATAGCTATAGTTAAGATTAGCTCTGACTAGAAAAATGAGGGATAGTCATTTATTGCATGGCTATAAATAAGGTGGTACCGCGGAATATAACTTTCGTCCTTATGAGTAATAAAGTGTTGCTTATATAGGAGAAAGTTTTTTTATTGTCAAAATTCCTATAAAGCACACAGATTTGAAAACTTTAAAAGTATTTAATTTCAATGAATTAATTTATAGGGGGTAGAAACAATGAAAAGAAACGTATATGCAAAATTAAATCAAGGTATGGATTCATTTTTAAGAGTAGCCATGACATTAAGAAGAAAAGAACTATCTGTAGAAGAAATAAGTATGAACAGAGAACAATCAGGAATGTATCTTACAATAAATGAAGATGAAACATCTTTAGAAGAAGTAGTAAACCATATGAGAAAATTATATGATGTTACTGATTTACAAGTTCAATAATCTAAATATTTTAAAGATTAAGAAAAAAGCTAATAAATAATTAATACATATAAATAATAAGGGGGATTTTCACTAATGAGAATGTTTTATGACAAAGATGTAAGTATGGATGCTTTAAAGGGGAAAAAAGTTGCAATATTAGGATATGGTAGTCAAGGCCATGCACATGCACAAAATTTAAGAGACAGTGGTGTAGATGTAGTAGTTGGATTACACGAAGGATCAAAATCAGCTGTTAGAGCTAAAGAAGATGGGTTTGAAGTATTAAGCGTAGCAGAAGCTACTAAAGCTGGGGATGTAGTAATGTGCTTATTACCGGATGAAGTTCAAAGGGTAGTATACGCTGAAAGTATAAAGGATAACTTAAGAGAAGGACAAACATTAGCATTTGCTCATGGATTTAATATACACTTTGGATATATAACTCCACCAGAATATGTAGATGTAATAATGGTAGCTCCTAAAGGACCAGGTCACTTAGTAAGAAGTGTATATAAAGAAGGAAGTGGTGTACCAGATTTATTCGCAGTATACCAAAACTACACTGGAAAAGCTGAAGAAACAGTTTTAGCTTATGCAAAAGGTATAGGTGGAACTAGAGCTGGTGTACTTGAAACAACATTTAAAGAAGAAACTGAAACAGACTTATTCGGTGAACAAGCAGTTCTTTGCGGTGGATGCGAAGAATTAATAAAAGCAGGTTTTGAGACTCTAGTAGATGCTGGATATCAACCAGAAATAGCTTACTTCGAATGTTTACACGAAATGAAATTAATAGTTGACTTGATGTATGAAGGTGGACTTGAAAGAATGAACTATTCAGTAAGTGAAACTGCTGAATATGGTGGATATGTATCAGGTAAAAGAGTTATAGGCGATGCTTCAAAAGCTGCTATGAAAGAAGTATTAGCTGATATCCAAAGCGGAAAATTCGCTAAAGAGTTTATAGCTGAAAACGAAAGTGGATGCAAAAAATTCCACGCTATGAGAGAAGAACAATACAGTTCTCAAATATCTGAAACAGGTAGACAATTAAGAAGCATGATGAGTTTTTTAAAAAAATAAAAATTAAAAAATAAGGATTATCTCATGTGGTTTTAAAATACTTAAAAATCAAGGGAGATAAAGCCTAAATAATCTTGGTTTAATACGGTAAATAATTAATATAAAAATAACTGGTAGATATGTATGGCAAATATGTATAAAGATAGATGATTAATATATTTAAATAACAATGGGAAAATAAAAATAATAAGGATTTTCTAAATAAATTACAAAGTTTAATCAAATTGACTAAAGAAATATTTAAGGGGGACAGATCAATATGCAAGGGGCTAATCTTATAATAGAATGTCTAATAAAAGAAGGCGTAACCACTATGTTTGGTTATCCAGGAGGTAGCGTAATACCTATATACGATGCACTATATGACTATACAGACAAAATTAAACACGTAAGGACATCACATGAACAAGGTGCAGTTCATGCTGCTGATGGATATGCTAGGACTTCTGGTAAAACAGGTGTGTGCGTAATAACTTCAGGTCCAGGAGCTACTAATGCTGTTACTGGAATAGCAACTGCATATATGGATTCATCACCTCTTGTTGTAATATCAGGTCAAGTTGGAACAAGTTTACTTGGAAAAGATACATTCCAGGAAATAGACATAACAGGTGTAACTTATTCGATAACAAAACACAATTTTTTAGTTAGAAATCTAGAAGAACTTCCTAATATAATAAGGCAAGCATTTATAATTGCGAATGAAGGAAGAAAAGGACCAGTATTAATAGATATACCTAAAAATTTACAAGTTACAGATTTGGATTATAATATGGATGATTATATACCATCATATAAAAATTCAAAAACAAAAGATGAGTTTGAAATAAGAGAAGAAAACGAAACTAAAGGGAAGCTTAAATACGTTGCAAAATTAATAGAAGAATCTAAAAAGCCTGTAATATATGCAGGTGGTGGAGTAAAATCAGTAGACCAATATGATTTATTAAAAAACTTCGCACAAAAAATAAATACACCAGTATTAAATACACTTATGGGACTTGGCGGAATAGACAGAAAAAATCCGCTTTCTTTAGGTCTTGTAGGGATGCATGGCAGCAAAGAGGCAAACTTAGCTATTTCAAACTCTGATTTAGTTATATCTATAGGGGCTCGTTTTAGCGATAGAGTAATCGGCAACAAAGATGAATTTGCAAAAAATGCAAAAGTTATACAAATCGATATAGATTCATCCGAAATGAGCAAAAATATACCTGCCGAAGTTGCATTAGTAGGCGATTTAAAAGATGTTCTTAATGATCTTTTAGAAATAGTAGAACCTAAAGACAATTCTGAGTGGTTGGCTGAAATAGCTACTTTTAAAGATACAGAACATACAATAGATAAAAATGCCTTCCATCCTAAAAACATATTAGAAGCATTTAATAAAAAATTAGGAAGCAAAAATACAACAGTAGTCACAGACGTAGGCCAACACCAAATGTGGACTGCACAATACTGGAGTTTTGAAGAAGGCAGAAGCTATATAACTTCAGGCGGTCTTGGAACAATGGGATTTGGTTTAGGGGGAGCAATAGGTACAAAATTAGGAACTCCTCAAAAAAACGTACTATTAGTTACAGGTGACGGAAGTTTTAAAATGAACTGCAACGAACTTGCAACAGTAGCAACACAAAACCTACCTATAGTAATACTATTATTTAACAACAATGCATTGGGAATGGTTCGACAATGGCAAAATTTATTCTCTCACAAGAGATACTCAGAAACAGACATATACGACAAAACTAATTACATAATGCTAGCAAATGCATATGGAATAGAAGGGCATAAGGCACAAAATCTAGACGAATTAAATCAAATTTTAGACAACTTAACACTAGATAAACCAGTGCTTGTAGAATGTCAAATAGACCACGACATAAACGTGTTCCCTATCGTTCCACCAAACGATAATCTGCTTAATTTAATATGTAATTAATATAAGAATAAATAAAATGGGGCATTGCAAAGTAAAGTTTACTTTGTATGTGCTCCTTTTTTAGTTGTTATATATTAAGTTAGGGTAAAATTAGAATTGATTCTAATTTATTAATTCCAAAATGGAATGAATCTCGATTATAATGAATTGATTTAATTAGTAAGATAAGATACTATTATAAGTAAGAAATGTTGTTATATAAATGTAAATTTAGCAATAGCTTAAATAATTTAACCCACCCTTGCACGATAATTTAGTTATCGTGTTTTTTTTTATTAATTAAAAATGTAAAATAACAAGAGATTTCTTAAATAATTATAAAAAAATGATACATATATTTACTAAATAATATATAATAGCTATTGAAGTATTAAAATATATTGATTTAATATTAAGTTAATGTAATTGATTTATATTAATTTAAATCGAAAAACATATTGACTTAATATTGTAAAGAAAGTTTAAGGAGGCGGAGTAATTATGGCTGAACAAAGAGTAACAGGATCTTCTCAAAGAAATGCAAAAGACGTTGCATATGAACTTACTGAATTATACTACACTACTGTAGTAAATAAAGAAAGTATGAAAGATGTTTCTCCTGAAGAAGTGGCAGAGACTTATATGAAAATATATAGCAAGATAACTGGATGTAAATAATTTAGAATTTTACATAATTAATAAAGAGGGTATGTTATCAAGCAAATAGGAATTTGTTTGACGACATACCTCTTGTTATAGTCAAAAGTTTGCGTGATTTTTATTTTTTATTTATATTATATATGGAATGGAAAATAAAAGTTCTATTCTGTGAAATGGAAAAAAATGGATAGGAAAACGATATCCAAAAATATTTATGTTTACTATGACTTCAAAACAATATACAATATACATAGAGAAAAATATATTAGTGTAAAGAAATTTATCTCAGTGTATAGGGATAGATTTTTATGATATTTTTAAAAAATTATAAAGTTTTAAATTTTGAAAGAGGGAATGCAGATGAATTACATGGAAATTTATAATCAATGGCTTGAAAGTGATTATTTCGATGCCGAAACAAAAAAAGAACTTGAAAATATTAAGGGAAATGAAAAAGAAATAGAAGACAGATTCTACACAGATTTAGAATTTGGTACAGCAGGGCTTAGAGGAATAATAGCAGCGGGGACTAACAGAATAAATATATATACTGTTAGAAGAGCTACATTTGGGCTTGCAAACTACATAATAAAAAATACTACAGAAGAAGAAAAAAATAGGGGTGTAGTAATAGCTCACGACAACAGAAATATGTCTAGAGAATTTTGTTTAGAAGCAGCTAACACATTAGCAGCTTGCGGTATAAAAGCATATATATTTGATTCATTAAGAACAACTCCAGAATTATCTTTTGCTGTTAGAAAATTACACACTATAGCAGGTATAGTAATAACTGCTAGCCACAACCCACCAGAATACAACGGATACAAAGTATATTGGGAAGATGGGGCACAAGTTATGCCTGAAATAGCAAGTGCAATAACTGCTGAAGTTAACGCAATAAAAGATTATTCAACAATACCAACTATAAAAGAAGAACAAAAAGATTTAGTTGTTATGTTAGGAGCAGAACAAGACACTGCATTTATAGAAGCTGTAAAAACTCAAGTAATTAAAAAAGAATTAGTTAAAAAAGTTGGACAAGAATTCAAAATAGTTTACACTCCACTTTGTGGAACAGGAAACGTGCCTGTAACTCGTGCTTTATCAGAAGTTGGATTTAAAAACGTGATAGTAGTTCCAGAAGAACAAAATCCAGATCCAAACTTTGCAGGAATTGAATATCCAAACCCAGAAGAACACAAAGCTCTAACAAGAGGTATAGCTCTTGCAAAAGCTGAAGGTGCTGACTTAGTTATAGCAACTGACCCAGACTGCGACAGAGTAGGGGTTGCTGTTAAAACAACAACTGGAGAATACGCACTTCTTACAGGTAACCAAATAGGTGCAATGTTAACTAATTATATAATAGAAAGTTCTAAAGAAGAAAATAAACTAGACCCTAAAGCTACATTAGTTAAAACTATAGTAACTTCAGAATTCGGTGCAGATATAGCAAGAGCAAACAACTTAGATGTTATAAACGTACTTACTGGGTTCAAATTTATAGGTCAAAAAATAAAATCTTTTGAAGAAACTGGAAATAAAACTTATTTATTCGGATACGAAGAAAGTTACGGATACTTAGTAGGAACTCATGCAAGAGACAAAGACGGTGTAGTAGCATCATTATTAATATCAGAAATGGCAGCTTACTACTATGACAAAGGCATGAGCTTATATGAAGGATTACAAGAATTATACAAAAAATACGGATACTTCAGAGAAAAAACAATCTCATTAACTTTAAAAGGTATAGAAGGTCTAGCTAAAATAAAAGAAATAATAACTTACTTCAGAGAAAACGACATAAAAGAATTTAATAATACAAAAGTTGTAGACTTAAAAGACTACCAAAAAGGTATAGACGGTCTACCAAAAGCTAACGTATTAAAATACTTCTTAGAAGATGGTTCTTGGATAGCAGTAAGACCATCAGGAACTGAGCCAAAACTTAAATTCTATGTTGCTGTTAAAGGCGAAGATGAAGCTAAGTGTTTAGATAAGATAGATAATATAGAAGCTGATATCAATAAGATTATTGAGAAAGTTAAATAGTTGTGATAATGAGGTTGGCGCTATATTTTGTGCTGATTGATTTGAATATGACTTTTGATGTAGATGATAACCATTTAAATATAATAATTTTACTAAGAAGCAGGAACTTTTGGGTTCCTGCTTTTTTAATATTTTATATTTATATATCTATAATTGAATAATTTCTTTTATAAGAATATCGTTTGGGTTTAGAACCTTTGCTAAATCAAATTTAAATGCAAAAAAGTTTTTTCTGTTGGTGTGTAATATTTGGATTTGTTGATACCACATTTCACTTATTTTACGATTATTAATATTTGTAAGGTCTCCATATTGAAAATAAGGTCTAACAGTTGGATCGCAGCAGATTGTTAAACTAAAAAGCTCATCATTAAAACCTTTTAATTTATATGTACATTTAAAAGCTCTTATTTCACCATGTTTTTGTAATTTTTTTATTTCTTTATCTAAATTTTTTATTTCTTTATTTTTTGACACAGCTATTTCAAAGTTTTTGTTAAATTGTTTTTCGCTTATTGTTTTAGTGCCACCAAACATACTGTTCTTAGAAGTTGGTAAGGATTGTTTAATGATATCTAGTTTTAATTGTTTTTCATCTTGTAATTTTCTTACTTCAGATAGTTTTTTTAAGAGTTCTTCATGTATTATTTTTTCGTTTGAATTTATCATATTATATTCCCCCTCTATAATTGAGATATATTAAGATACCTTTTAAATATATAGTAGCATATATATAGTTAGAAAACTAAGGTATAGATTATAAAGTTCACAATATCTCTATATTACGAACCAAAAGGGTGAGAGCTATGCTCTCATTTTTTTATATAAATAAATGAGTCTGAAAATATAATTATCAATTTATAAAGGTAAAAACACTTTAAAAGAGCTACCCTTTCCCAATTGGCTATTTACTTGTATCTTTCCATTATGTGCTTGAAGTATTGATTTAACAATAGCTAGACCAATTCCGGCTCCGCCTGTTTTTCTATTTCTTGATTTATCTGCACGATAAAATCTCTCGAAAATATATGGAAGCTCATTTTGTGAAATTCCTATTCCCGTGTCTATAATTTCGCATACAGCATATTCAGATTCTTTATACAGTTTAATTGTTATTTTATCTTCTTTATTAGTGTATTTGATTGCATTAGATAATATATTGGTAATAACTTGATATATTCTATCTTGATCTGCTTCAATAATAAGTTTTTCACCAATTAATTCAAATTTGATTTTTTTTTCTTTTATCTTATATTCAAAATTATATGAAACTTTTTTTAGTAACTCAAACATATCAAATGGAACTTTTTGTAATTTATAACATCCATTTTCCACATTTGCAAGTTTTTCTAAATCTTTTACTAAAGTAGTAATTCTATTTAACTCTTCATAACAACTTTCCAGTCGCTTATTACTTGGCTCCCATAGCCCAGTTATCATAGCTTCTAAATGAGTACTTACTGATGTTAATGGTGTTCTTAATTCATGAGCCATATCTGCAGTTAATTGTTTTCTTAAATTTTCTTGATTTTCAATTGAATCTGCCATAAGGTTAATAGAGTTCTGTAATTCAGATAATTCCTTTATTTTAGTATTTTTATCAAATCTATATTCATATTCTCCATTTGCAATATGTTTAGTTACTCCTATCATCTTTGATATAGGTTTGCTAATATTTTTAGATAATATACTTCCGACCCAAATAGCAATTATAAATGAAACAATTCCAATAACTATAAATATATAATTAAGTGATTTTATGAACTCAGAATCATTTTGTGATAAGAAAAATGGACCGTAATATTCTATTTCCATATTTCCTATATTGTTTCCAAATTTAGTTAATTCAAATTTTTCACTTATTATTTTACCATTTGCAACTTGAAAATTATTCTCCATAACTTTGCATATTTCATCCATTATATCTTTACACAATTGCATATTAGCAACTTTGGCATCCCATAATATACTATTATCTTTGTTGTAAATTTTTATAATATATCCTTCATTTAATGATGAAATACCTATATTATTAATATTTTTTTCGTCCCATTTATTTTCTTTTATATTATATTGATCCTGTATTGAATTAACTATTTCTTCAATTTTTCCAAGCTGTTGCTTTTCTTTATATTTAGTAAATTCATTTTTTATAATCAAGTTTGAAAGTATACTAATCAGTAGAACAGTTAGTACAACTATAAATGCTATAGATATGGATAGTTTACTTTTGATACTTTGCTCCAATTAAGTTATTCACCTCCAAACTTATAACCTTTACCGAATACTGTTATTATATATACAGGTGACTTAGGATTATCTTCAATCTTTTGGCGAAGGTTTTTTATATGGGTATCTATAGTACGATTATAACCATCAAAATTACTTCCAAGTGCTATTTGAATAAGTTCTTCTCTAGTAAATACCTTATTGGGGTATTTCATCAAAGACAATAGTATTTTCCATTCTGATTGGGTTAGATTAAGTAATTCATTTTTCTTTTTTATAATATTTGCTTCAACATTTATATATAAATCTCCATTTTGAAATGAGTTGTATAAAGGATTTAATTCTTCTGATGTTCTTCTTAATATAGCCTTTACCCTTGCAACTAATTCCATTAAACTGAATGGCTTTGTTATATAGTCATCAGCCCCAATATCTAGTCCTTGTAAAAGATTTGATTCATCAACTTTTGCAGTTAGCATTATAATTGGAACTCTAGATTTTTCTCTTATTTTCATACAGATTTCTTCTCCGGATATATCAGGTAACATAAGATCTAATATAATTAATGAAATCTCATTGTTATAAAATATTTTTAGTGCTTGTTTTCCATCTTCTGCTTGATAAACTTCGTAGCCTTGTTTTTCCATTAATGAAGTG
>CAMEPL010000091.1 GCA_945931665.1 uncultured Clostridium sp.
ATCTATCAACACCGTATAAAGCAACTCTTCTGTAGTCACCTATTATTCTACCTCTACCGTAAGCATCTGGTAAACCAGTTATTATACCAGATTTTCTAGCAGCTCTCATTTCTGTTGTATAAGCGTCGAAAACACCTTGGTTGTGAGTTTTTCTGTATTTAGTGAATATTTCACTTACTTGTGGATCACATTCGAATCCGTAAGCTTTACAAGAAGTTTCAACCATTCTTATACCACCTTCAGGCATTATAGCTCTTTTTAAAGGTGCATCAGTTTGTAAACCAACTATTGTTTCTAAATCTTTATCTATATAACCAGGAGCATAAGCATCTATAGCAGATACAGTTTTTGTATCAACGTCTAATGTTCCACCATTTTCTCTTTCTTTTTTGAATAATTCTAAAACTTCATCCCAAAGTTTTTTAGTATTTTCAGTTGCTCCAGCTAAGAAAGAGCTATCTCCTTCATATGGAGTGTAGTTAGCTTGGATAAATCCTCTAACATCTATTTCTTTTGTCCATCTACCTTGTTTGAATCCTTGCCATGCGTTATTCATGTAAGCTTCCTCCTAATGTCTTGTATAGTTTGGATACTATTTCAATTATTATTATTATTTATTTTGTAAATTGTAGGAATTTATATTCCTATAAAAAATATTAAAAAATCTAGCTAGATATATTTCGTTTTTATACGTTTATAATAACATATATCCAGTATATTGTATACAAAATTTTTAAAGTTAAATTAGTAAAAATTTGTTATTCTGTTATATTTTATATTTACCCGCATATATGGAGTTTAAACAAAAATATAAAAATAAATATTAAAATAATTTAAGATGTACCTCTTTGGCTTTGAAAATACTGATATTTAAAGGAAAATAAAATTTAAATATGAATCACAACTTATACATTTTTTTTATAAAAATGAATATTTATTATATATAGGAGGGATGACAATGGTAATAGTAGTTATTTTATTTTTAATAGGTTTTATTTTGATATCTAAGGGTGCTGACTTTTTTATAAACGCTACTGTAGAAATTGGGAGAAAGACCAATATATCAGAATTGATTTTGGGAGCAACTATAGTTAGTTTTGCTACTACATTGCCAGAGCTTACAGTATCTTTATTTGCATCGATAGGCAACCATACAACAATGAGTTTAGGAAATGCAGTCGGCTCTGTAATATGTAATACAGGTCTAGTTTTGGGAATGGTGATATTTATAAGCCCATTTAAAGCAGATAGAAAGATGTTTGCATCAAAATCTATTATATTATTATTATCTATTATAGCTTTGATTATTTTAGGATTAGATGGATCTATTACTAAGATTGATGGATGTATATTATTGATGCTTTTAGCATTATATATGTATACAAATTATAAGGGAATATTAAATGATACTAGTAAAAATTATCTTTATTATTGTATGACACAGCAAAGTGATATGTCTGCAGGTAAAATAACTTTATTATTTTTTTCTGGGCTAATTATGATGATAGTTGGTTCAAGATTATTAGTAGATAATGGGGCAGAGATAGCTAGTTTTATAGGAATACCACAAGGAATAATAAGTTTAACTGTAATTGCTTTAGGGACTTCACTTCCTGAATTAGTTTCATCTATTACAGCAGTTAGAAAGAAACATCATCAGATATGTGTAGGTAATATTCTAGGGGCTAATATTTTAAATATAGTGTCTGTAATTGCTATTTCATCTATACCGAACTCAATACCTATACTTTCACAAAATATCAGAGTGGATTATCCTTTTATGATAATCTTAGTTTTAACTTTAATAATTCCTACTATTATAAAGAATAAATTGTATAGAATTCAGGGATTATTAATGTTGGGAACGTACATAACTTACTTGGCAGTTCTTTATTATACATATATGATTTAATAATTACTTTTAAATATAACTAGTTTTAAGCTAGTTATATTTTTGTTTTTATGAAAACATAACAATAGTTAGATATAATAATAGTAATATACAAATTATAAGGGGATTAATATGGATTTGTTTTTTTATATAGCGATAATTGGTGCAACGATGATTCTGTTTAGCAAAGTTCAACATAAAAAGATATGCGATAGAGCAAGATATAATGGAAACGAACTTATTTTAAATAAAACTAAACAAAATAATTTTTTTATAAAAATAAAAAATAGCTTTTTATATGAGTTATTTTATTCACAAGAATTTGCAAAAATGAACGGAAGATACGGTAGACTTATGGTTATAATAGGCATAGTAGGAATGTTAGTTTTTAAGACACTAGCCATTATTTTAGTGTGTTTAATTTTGATTATTTTGTTTTTTTATATGTTTCAATTTGTTAAAAGATTGATAAAGTCTATTAGAAGTTATTAATCTATACACACGTTGATTTCACGCAAGTATAAATTGTTTTAGTTTCGGAAAAAATAAGTTTGCATAATAAATGATTTAAATATATAATGGGATAGGTTAGGAATTATGAAAACGGAAAGGAAATAAACAATTAATATGAATATAACAAAATTTGAAGATTTACCAATTAGTGATGAGATAAAAAGATCAATTGCGGAAATAGGATTTGAAGAGCCATCACCAATACAAGCTCAGTCAATACCTGTTATTTTATCAGGGAAAGACGTTATAGGGCAAGCTCAAACAGGTACAGGAAAAACTGCAGCGTTCAGTATACCTATACTTGAAAAAGTAGACCCTAACAACAAACATTTACAAGCAATAGTATTATGTCCAACAAGAGAACTTGCGATACAAGTTTCTAAGGAAATAAGAAAGCTTGGTAAGTTTAAGAGCGGGATTAAAACATTACCAGTTTACGGTGGTCAACCAATAGATAGACAAATAAAAGCATTAAAGAGTGGAGTACAAGTTGTAATAGGAACTCCAGGACGTGTAATAGATCATATAAATAGAAAAACTTTAAAATTAGATGATGTAAAAATGGTAGTGCTTGATGAAGCGGACGAAATGTTAGACATGGGATTCAGAGAAGATATCGAGTTAATATTAAATCAAACTCCAATAGAAAGACAAACTACTTTCTTCTCAGCTACAATGCCAAAAGAGATTTTAGAATTAACTAAATTATATCAACATGAACCGGAAATGATAAAAGTAGTTAGAAAAGAACTTACAGTTCCAAACATAAAACAATTCTACATTGAAACAAGAAGAGCGAACAAATTAGAAGTATTATGTAGATTAATAGATGTATATAATCCAAAATTATCAGTTGTATTCTGCAACACTAAAAGAGGTTCTGACGAATTAGTAAGTGAACTTCAAGCTAGAGGATACTTTGCAGATGCACTACACGGTGACCTTAAACAAACTCAAAGAGATATAGTAATGGATAAGTTTAGACAAGGTACAATAGACATACTAGTTGCTACAGATGTTGCTGCTAGAGGTATAGATGTAGATGATGTAGATATGGTATTTAACTACGATTTACCACAAGATGAAGAATACTACGTTCACAGAATCGGTAGAACTGGACGTGCTGGTAGAGAAGGTGTATCTTTCAGTTTCGTATATGGAAAAGAAATGAGAAAAATGAGAGATATAGAAAGATATACTAAATGTAAATTAGTTAAACATGGTATACCAACTATAGCAGACGTTGAAGAAAAGAAAGTTGCTGCATTCTTCAAACAAGTTAAAGAAACTGTAAAAGATAGCACTTTAGCAAAACAAATAAGCTGGGTTGAATCTTTATGTGAAGAAGAGGAATTATCAACTTTAGAAGTAGCGGCTGCATTAGTTAAGTTAGCTATGGGTGAAGAATTAAAAGAAGAAATAATCGAAGAACCATCTAGAAGAGAAGCTAGAAAATCTAAAAAATCTAAAAAAGGTTCAACTGGTGCTGAACACGGAATGGTTAGATTATTCATAAATGTAGGTAGAAAACAAAGAGTTCAAGCTAAAGATATAGTTGGAGCTATAGCTGGAGAAGCTGGAATACCTGGAAAATTAGTTGGAACAATAGATATATATGACAAATACACATTTGTTGAAGTTCCAAAAGCAAATGCTAAAAAAGTTCTAGAAAAATTAAAAAATGTTAAAATAAAAGGTAACAAAATCAATATAGAAAAAGCTAATAAAAAAAATAAATAGATTTTAAATAAAATTATTTAATATAAATTAGAAAAAAGACCACTTAATATAAAGATTGTTATTTTATATTCAATCAAAGGTTAAGTGGTTTTTCTATTTTGTATACAGATATTTGATAAAAAAAGGTGATAGCCAATTTTTATTTAAAAAATTACAAATAGAAGTTCAATATTCTATAAAAAAAATTTATATTGTTAAATATTGTTAATTTATCTGCTATACTTAAAGTGAGATAAAGATATAGTTTCAATTTAAGAAGCTAGTAATTTAACATATTATCATAATTATATTAAAACAATCGATGTGACTACAAAAGCACTTCAGATTTAATATGCAAAGTAAATCAAATAATATTCAAATCCTTACACAGGCACTTATATTAAAAAATGCAATTCTATTACAGCATGAGTTTGGTAATATGTTGCAAAAGTATATTTATCTTATTGTAAGGTTGTTTTTTATGCAATTTTACACGACATAGTAAGGTTATTTAAGCATAATGAATTATAAATAAAATATATTAATTATCATTAAAAATACATTATATAAGTATATAATATGATTTTTATATTTTATGCTCCTTCATAGATACATAAATCACTTATTTGTGTATCCTAGCTAAAATAGGAGGAAATTTATGAAAAATAATAATGTAAAAAAATTAGTTGAAATTAGTTTATTAATAGCGTTAGAGGTTATTTTAACAAGATTCTGTTCAATAAATACAGCAATCTTAAGAATAGGTTTTGGATTTTTACCAATTGCTATAATAGCGATGATGTATGGTCCGATAAGTGCTGGTATGGCATATGCAGTAGGTGATATTTTAGGAATGATGATATTCCCAAGTGGATCTTATTTCCCAGGTTTTACACTTACAGCATTTTTAACAGGTGTAATTTATGGTGTAGTATTATATAAACATCCAAAAACTTGGGGCAGAATAATACTAGCAACTTGTTTAGTTTGTTTAGGAATGAATTTATGTTTAGATACAGTATGGCTTCACATATTAATGGGTAAAGGATTCTTTGCATTGTTGCCAACTCGTATTTTTAAAGCAGCAATAATGATACCAATACAAACTATACTTATCCAATTAGTTTGGAAGAATATAATTGTAAAAATAGCCAAACCTTCTGAAATAATGGCTTAATGCTAAAAATAGAGATTTAGTGTGGGATTTTAATATATAAATTATAGTAGCAGAAGTAGTCACTGCGAATTTAGACAGGGTAAATTGACTACAAAATAATTCATACCAATACCAATAGCTAGATATGGAAGCAAATAATTCATTATAGTAATTAAGTAACTAAATGACAATAACAGTGCCTGTAAATTTATACAGGCACTTTTTATATTTTATGTATATAAATTCCAGACGAAGGGCATACTGATACTGAGGATTTCTTTAGTTTTATATTATAACTACCATAGACATAAATAAACAAAAGTAGTGTTATTTCTTTGAAGGAATCGATTTATAAAAAATAGAATTGATTATCAGTAAACTTCAATGGGAGGGATGCGAGATGATTAAATGTTATTTAGATGATAAAACACTATTAGTTCAGTTCACAACAACAGAACTAGATCATCATGTAGCAACTTATATAAGAGAAAATGTAGATGATATTATAATGAGAAAGAATATAAAAAATATTATATTCGACTTTCAAAATATAAAATTTATGGACTCTTCAGGAATAGGTGTTATTATAGGCAGATATAAAAAAATAGCCAACTCACATGGTAGTGTATCTGTAATAAATATGAATCCAAGAGTGGAAAAAGTTTTTAATTTATCGGGAATGGGCAAAATAATAAATGTATGCAAATCATATGAAGATGCGATAAATTCTTAATAAGGGGGAACTAAATTATGAACGTTATGGAAGTAAAATTTTCCGCAAAATCAGAAAATGAAAGCCTTGCAAGAGTAATAGTTGCATCTTTTGCAGCTAAATTAGATCCAACTATAGATGAACTTTCAGACATAAAGACAGCTGTATCGGAAGCTGTAACAAATGCTATTATTCATGGATACGAGGAAGACGAAACAAAATTCGTACATATGAGATGTGAACTAATTGATAATACTATAAAAATCGTTATTGAGGATTATGGAAAGGGAATAGAAGACATAGAAGAAGCTAGACAACCAATGTTTACATCAAAACCAGAATTAGAGCGTTCTGGTATGGGATTTTCATTTATGGAGAGTTTTATGGATGATATGCAAGTAGCATCAATTTTAGGAGAAGGCACAAAAGTTATAATGACTAAAACTATAGAAATACCTAAATAAATTCTAACATGGAATAGAGGTTTGATTATGGGGATAACTGCCAAAAAAGAAGAAAAAAAGCATTTACTTAGTCATGAAGATACTTTAGAGCTTATACAAAGAGTTCAAGAAGGAGATGAAGAAGCTAAGGAAGTGTTGATATCTAGCAACCTCGGGTTAGTCAGAAGTGTCATCAGTAAATTTTCAAATATAGGTTATGAAAGAGATGACTTGTTTCAACTAGGGTCTATAGGCTTAATTAAGGCTATATATAAATTTGACCCTAGCTATAATGTAAAATTTTCTACATATGCTGTTCCTATGATATTAGGAGAAATAAAACGATATTTAAGAGATGATGGTATGGTAAAAGTATCTAGGTCTCTTAAACAACTTGCAATTAAAGTTAAGATGCAAGGAGAAGTATTAAGCAAAAAACTTGGAAGAGATCCAACAATAGAAGAGATAGCAGAAGAATTAGGGGTAGAAAAAGAAGATGTAGTAATGGCAATAGAGTCTAATTTTTCTGTTGAATATCTACAAGGAGTTATACATGAAGAAGAAGGTTCTCCTATATGCCTTATCGACAAAATTTCTCAAAAAGGGGATCATGAAGAAGATAAGGTTGTAGATAATATCCTTTTGAAAGAAGTACTAGGAAAATTAGAGAAGAGAGAGCGACAAATTATCATGCTTAGATATTTTGAAGATAAAACTCAAAGTGAGATAGGTCAATTATTAGATATCTCCCAAGTTCAAGTATCTAGAATCGAGAAAAAAGTTTTACATAAATTAAAATCCTACATTACTATGTAGGATTTTTTTAGTGCATAGGAAAATATATATTGTATGTTTTGAGAAAAATATAATTTCCGTTATATGCATTTTTTTTATTTTTTTTCAAACAATAATATATAAATTAATTATATATGGTTAGGAAAGGATTGATTGTATGGCAAATCAAAAAGATTCGAACAATAACGAGCAAAACTATAAAGATTATGTAGATGAGATAAGTCCAAAGCCAACTTATATCAAAAATTATATTATGGCATTTATAGTAGGAGGTATTATTTGCATTATAGGTCAGGCAATTAATGACTCATATATGAATTTTGCTGGGCTAGATAAGAAAACAGCAGCAACTTGGACCTCAATAACATTGATTTTTATAGGTTCTTTTTTAACAGGAATAGGAGTTTATGATTTAATTGGAAGAATAGCAGGAGCTGGTTCTATAATTCCTATTACTGGTTTTGCTAATTCTATAGTATCTCCAGCGATGGAATTTAAAAGAGAAGGATATGTAATGGGAGTTGGTGCTAATTTATTTAAGATTGCAGGACCTGTTTTAGTATATGGAATAGGTTCATCTATTTTATTTGGATTTGTTTACTACATAATACAAATAATTTTTAAGTAAGGAGTAAATTTAATGAGAAATAAGCGAATAGGGAATAGAACTATGAAGATGGAAAATAGTCCAACTATTATTTCTACAGCATCGATAGTTGGACCAAAGGAAGGAAATGGACCTTTAAAAGACAAGTTTGATGTTATATTACCTAATGATTTGTATGGGGAAAAAACATGGGAGTTAGCAGAAAGTAAGATGATTCAAACTGCATTAGAATTAGCAGTGCAAAAAGCAGAGAAACAATTAAGTGATATACAGTTTTTATTTGGAGGGGATTTAATCAATCAAATATTCCCAGCATCATTTGCTGCTAGAGCATTAGGTATTCCGTTTTGTGGTATATATGGTGCATGTTCAACTATGGCACTTGGAATGTGTCTTAGCTCTATTGTGGTAGATGGTGGTTTTGCAGATTATTCTTTATGTGGGACTTCGAGCCATTATTGTACTGCTGAGCGACAATTTAGATTTCCATTAGAACTTGGGAATCAAAAGCCAATGACTGCACAATGGACAGTTACAGGGGCAGGTAGTGCACTTATATCAAGTAGTGGAGAAGGACCAAAGGTAAAATATATAACAATTGGAAAAGTAGTAGATAAAGGTATAGAAGATGGAAACAATATGGGTGCCGCTATGGCACCAGCAGCTGTTGACACAATATATTCTTACTTTGAAGATACAAAAGATGACCCAAAATCATTTGATTTAATTGCAACAGGTGATTTAGGTACATTAGGTAAAAAAAT
>CAMEPL010000092.1 GCA_945931665.1 uncultured Clostridium sp.
ATTATACTATAATACATTTTATCAAAAATTATTAGTTTATGTTATAGTTTTTTTAATTATAAAAAAACATTGCTTCAAAATTTCGAAGCAATGTCTAAATATACTTATTTTTATTTTGTTTAAATATGGTTAACTAATTCAAAAATACTTGTCTTATAATCTTTCTGCAACATATTTTACTAAGTCAACTGTTCTTGTTGAATAACCCCATTCATTGTCATACCATGATACGACTTTGAACATCTTGTCCCCAATTGCCATAGTTGATAATGCATCTATTATTGAAGATCTTGAATCTCCTCTAAAGTCTATTGATACTAGAGGTAGATCACAATATCCTAATATTCCTTTTAATTCGCCTTCGCTAGCTTCTTTTAATGCTGCGTTTACTTCTTCTATTGTTGCACCTTTTTTAAGTGTGCAAACTAAGTCTACTAGAGAAACTGTTGGTGTAGGAACTCTAACTGAGAATCCATTTAATTTTCCTTCTAATTGTGGTAAAACTTTTGCTACGGCTTTTGCAGCACCTGTTGTTGTTGGAATCATAGATTCTGCTGCTGCTCTTGCTCTTCTCAAATCTTTATGGGTTTTATCTAATAATTGTTGGTCATTTGTGTAAGCATGTATAGTAGTCATTAGACCTTCTTCTATACCGAATTTTTCATCTAATACTTTTGCAAATGGTGCTAAACAGTTAGTTGTACAAGAGGCATTTGAGATTATATTGTGTTTTTCATTGTCGTAGTCTTTTTCATTAACACCAATTACTACTGTTATATCTTCACCTTTAGCTGGTGCAGTTATTATGACTTTTTTTGCTCCTGCAGCTATATGTTTAGAAGCGCTTTCTCTATCTCTAAATTTACCTGTAGATTCAACTACTATATCTACTCCCAATTCTCCCCAAGGTATTTCTGCTGGGTCTGAATGTCTAAGTATTTTAACTTCTTTTGAGTTTATTAATAGAGTTTCGTCATCTTTAACTTCTACATCACCATTAAATATTCCATAACAAGAATCGTATTTAAATAAATGAGCTAAAGTATTAGCATCTGCTCTAGCATTTATAGCGACGATTTGTACATCGTCACCTAATCTTTCTTGTGCAATTCTAAGCACATTTCTTCCTATTCTACCAAAACCGTTTATTCCTACTTTTATCAACTTATATCCCCCATTTCGTAAGTTTTCTTTTATTTTACCTTTTATACCAATTATTGTATACTATATATATTATATATGCAATACTTTTTCTGTATTTTTTCAAAAAACAGTATCTACTAATTTGTTAATTTTTAGATTAATCCTATTTAACAAATAAAAAAAAATGCCGTATTCTTGACTTTTTATGTCATACGGCATTTTTTCTACTTTATTATAGCATTTTTATGTTACACTTTTTAATTTCTAACAATTAATTATCTTCCAGTCTTACTTTTGCAGCGTTTGCATGAGCATGTAATCCTTCATCTGTTGCCAACTTAACAGCAACAGGTCCTAGAGATTTTACTGCGTCTTTATTTAACACTTGGTGAGTGCAGGTTTTTATAAATGTTCCAACCCAAACTCCACCTGTATATCTAGATGCTTTTAATGTTGGTAGTGTATGGTTTGTTCCTGATACATAATCGCCAAACACTTCTGCTGAGTATCCTCCTATAAATAATGAACCGTAATTTACAAGATCATCAATTATAGAATCGTTGTTTACTGTGCTTATTTCTAAATGTTCTGGTGCATATTCATTAGATATTTCTACTGCTTCTTTTAAATTATCAACTAATATAATTTCACCGTTATTATCCCATGAAGGTTTTGCTATGTTTTTAGTAGGAAGTGTCTCAAGCATTTTATTTACCTTTTGTTCCACTTCTTTTCCAAATTTTTCACTAGTAGTAACTAATATTCCCCTTGCGTTTAAGTCGTGTTCACATTGAGCAAGCACATCAGCTGCTATATATGTAGAGTTTGCTGTTTCGTCGGCGATTATAAGAACTTCACTAGGTCCAGCGACAAAATCTATACCTACTGTTCCATAGCATTGTCTCTTCGCTTCTGTTACATATTTATTTCCTGGTCCTACAATTATATCAACTGGTTTTATACTTTCTGTTCCATATGTAAAAGATGCAACCGCCTGAACTCCTCCAGTTGCATAAATTTCGTCTGCACCTGCTATATCCATAGCAACTAAAGTCTTAGGATTTATCTTTGCAACATCTTTCATAGTTGGAGAGCAAGCCACAACTCTTTTTACTCCCGCAACTTTTGCTGGAATTATAAGCATTAAAGCAGTAGAAAATAACGGGTATCCCCCACCTGGCACATATGCCAAACAAGAAGTAACAGGTATATGTTTTTGCCCTAACACAACGCCTGGATATATCTCTTTTTCAAAATTATTATTAAAACTTTCCTTCTGTGCCTTTGCAAAGTTTTCAATATTTTTAGCTGCTACTTTAAGATTTTTTATAAACTCATCATCAACTTGTTTATAAGCTTCTTCTATTTCTTCTTTTGAAACTTTTATAACGTCTCTGTCGTTGTTGTCAAATTTTAAGTTGTATCTTTTTAGAGCTTCGTCTTTGTTTATTTTTATATCTTCTATTATAGAAGCCACTTGTTCTTTTACTATTTTTTCAGTTTCTACGTTTTTAAATGTAGAACTTTTTAATATCTTCATTCATTTACCCCCTTATGTCGATTCTTACTTATATTTATTATAATCTATATAAGTAAATTTCGATACCAACATTTTACAGGAATAATTTTTATTTATATTAATCTTTAAAAGAAAAAGGGAGTGTTTTAGCACTCCCTTTCTCAACAACAACTTATTATTTAAATCTACTTTTAACAAAGTATCCTCTTTATTATATTATGATAATTTTAATATCTTGCTAATATCTTCACAGTAATTATTATCTTCTATAAATTTTATACTGTCGTTTATAGCACATTCAGAAGGTGCATCGACAACAACTGCTAACTCGTCATCTTGAGCTATTACTTTAGAATCTATTAATTTATCTTTTAGTACAGATATTATCTTATCTTTTTGTGGTTTTTTAAATCTAAGTAATGCTTTACATTCATGTGAAACAACTTTGTCTACATCTACTTTTTCTTTTATAAATGCATCTACATTATTTAGACGGTGATCATATATATCAAGTACATCTGCATAAACTGCACTTCCTGTAGCATCTTTTCCTGCACCTTTACCTACAAATGATACTTCTCCTAAGAAATCGCCATTTACAACTATTATATTAAACTCATTGTCTATTTTAGATATTATGTCGTCATTTCCAACTAAAACAGGTCTAACATATCCATTTACCTTACCGTTGTTTATTTTGCTGCGTCCAACTAATTTTATTTTGCATCCAAGTTGTTTTGCATATTCGATATCCTTAGGTTCTATATTATTTATTCCTTCAAGATAGAAATCTTTCCAGTATATTCTCTTTTTAAATGATAAAGTAGATAATATTGATAATTTTCTACCTGCATCATATCCCATTACATCAGATTCTGGGTTAGCTTCAGCAAATCCTAACTCTTGAGCTTGTTTTAAAGCTTCATCATAAGATAAGTTTTCATCATACATTTTTGATAAAATAAAGTTAGTAGTTCCGTTTAATATTGCAGAAATTGAATCTATTTCATTACCTTCTAATGATTCGATTAATGGTTTTAAAACTGGGATACCTCCACCAACAGAAGCCTCAAATTTTATACAAACTCCATTTTCCTTAGCAAGACTTACTAATTCTCCACCAAACTCTGCCAACATATCCTTGTTTGCAGTTACTACATTAATTTTATTTTCTAACGCTCTTTTTAAATATTCATAAGATGGATGTAAGCCCCCTAGTAATTCAACTATTACATCTACATCTTTATTAAATATATCTTCTATATCTGAAGTTAAAACGTCAGCGTGCTTTCTGTGAGCGTGCTTTTTTACATCTCTAACAAGTATTCCTTCTATACTTATGTCCCTCTTATCCTTATTGTTATCTATTATATCTACTAACCCACTCGCTACTGTTCCATATCCTAATATTCCTATTTTCATTTTTTACCCTCCTACTTGTAAATTTTTTATATTATTTATTGATTTTGTGTATTAAAAAAGAGGCTTACCCTCAAACTAAAATTCACTACGTTCATATCGCCAACGACTTCGTCCGTTGCTTAAGATAATAAGTTGGAATAAAAAAACTCGCCCTTATATAAAAAGGACGAGATATATTCCCGCGGTTCCACCTAATTTGATAAAAATCCACTCAAAATCTTAACGCGATTAACGGTAAGTCTTACTAAAATAAGAAAGAATCTTAAAACTTCAGACCACAGCTCCTAGGTAGTTTTCAATCCCTCTAATTTAGAAAATCTCACAGCTCATAAATTTTCCTCTCTGGAAACCGAATTAGATTTACTCTTCCTATTCATTGCCTTTTTTAAATTAAATTAGTTACTAATATAATATGATATAATCAGAAAATTGTCAACATTCTTTTATATTATTTTTCCTTTTTATTCCAGTCCTATTTCGCTTTTTATATAAAAGCCTTGCATTGACCTCAGACCCAGATAAAATCGTCCAACTACTCAAATACAGCCATGTTATAAGCACGATTACACCACCTAAACTGCCGTAGATTACGTCGTAATTTGAAAAATTATTAACATAAAAAGAATAACCATAAGTCACCGTAATCCATAAAAATGTAGATAATACAGCTCCAGGGATAGAGTCAGCAATCCTCATCTTTGTATTTGGCAAAGCTGTATAAAGTATAACTAATATAATTATAACAAATAATATCCCCACGCTATATCTCAGGATATTCCATATATAAATAAAGTATTTATCGAGACCGATTAAGTCAAACACAAATGTACCTATTTTTTCCCCACCTATAAGTAAAACCATTGATATTAAAATAAGTAATAATAACATAACTGAAAAAATTATCGATATAAGTAATACCTTAAAAAAAGATCTATTTTCATTCACTCCATAAGACCTATTAATTCCCCTTATCAAAGATTTTACCGCCTTTGACATCGACCATGTAGCTAAGAAGAAACTGCTTATTAAAAGTTTAAAACTTCTATTGCCTATAACTGACCTAATCAAAGTATTAAGCACCACAAATGCACTTGCCGGTATAAGACTTTCTAGTAAATTTATATATCTATTTAAATATATAACAGGGATAAAAACTACTGCACTTATTGTAAATAATAAAAATGGGAACAAACTAAGTAATAAATAAAAACCTACCTCTGCCGCTCTTGAGTTTATATTTCCAATTTCTATTGTCCCATAGTTTCTCTCAAAGCGATATTTTATATGCAGCACTTTTTTTACTATTTTATTTATATTGTTCAACTCCTTTCAAGATTTTGTTTTATATTGAATATTTTTTAAGCTTTCCTTATATACATTATAATAAATTATTTGTGTTTTTTATTAACTAAATATTATTTTTTGCTTTGTATTAAATTATATGTGGATTTTGGGTGGGATTTTTCTTAAAATAGTATTAATTTTTTCGATTGGAATAAAAAATAGGGTTGGGTACCCTATTTTATTTATGGTAAATATAAAATTATAAAAAATAAATATAACACAGCTTTATTTGTTGCTCATGATATAGGTGAAGCTATGTGAATAAAAGTGCAACCTTTGAAGAGTGTCGTGAAGTTGTTGATACTGTGGAATTAGATAAAAAATCAGTTAATGTAGACTGTAGTGAATTTATTGAGAAAAAATTTAGCGATAATACTTTTGGTGAGAGACTTAGAAAATCTAGAATAGAATTAGGGATATCAATATCTGATGTTGCTGATTTATGTGGGGTTACTAAATCTATTATTAGTGGATATGAACTTAATAGATATTATCCTAGTAAAGAAATACTTATGCTCATGTCTTCTAAATTTGATATGAGTTATTTATGTATTGAAGGTTATACAAAGGTTGTATATAATTTTGATAAGTTTTTGTACAAGCTAAACCTATGGATAAAGGAAAATAATTTTACTAAGGAAGATGCAGCCAATAAGCTCGGTATATCTCGTGGACTTTTTAGATTTTGGTTTAATGGTTGTGTTATTAAGATTAGTACATATAATAAAATTAAAGATAATTTAAAAAAATATAAGTTGATATAAAAATAGAGAGCTAGTAAAATAGCTCTCTATTTTGGCGTGTAATTCAAACTTAGAATAATGCAAGGCTAAGAGGTATCTTAGGCTTCCATTATTAATTATCTGTTATTTATAATTAAATCTCCGCTATATTTGAAGTGTTTTTGATACTTAACCTCTTCATCCAACTTTAAAATAAGTGCTTCAACATCTTCTTGTATTAATACTTCTAAATCTTTTTCAAATTTATTAAACCACCTTGACACAGTATCTCTATTTAAGTTATATCTTTCTGATATTTTCCTTAAAGTTAAGTCTGTGTTTAATTTTACATTGCATATATCTTTCTTAAACTGTTCATTATAAACGTTTTTACTTCTAAAATTCTGTTTATATATAAAAAATTTATCAAACTCCTTCTTCTTTCTATCATAATATATATGAGCATTATTATATATTAGTTTATAAAATTCATATCTTTCTTTTATATCAAATTTACAAGTATTACTATCTGGGTTATAACTTAAATTTATATTGTGTTGCTTTAAATAACTTCGTAATCCAAGAATAAAATTATTATTAACACTTGCAAAGCTTACACTTAAAATTCCTTTGCTAAAACATGCGTTTCCGTCTCCATCAAAAAACCCTCTTATAAAATGTGGTATTAGATTTTTAGGTACTATATCACTACTTGGAAAATCTATTTTAAAGGTTTTCCTTGCTGTAACTCCCAGTTTATTTAGATCTTCTATTAATTCTTTATCATTTATAAACAATCTTGCCCTTTTAAAGTACTTATCACTATTTCGATCTGCTCTATTATATGAATAGTTAATTTTCCCTGAATACTTAATTGAATTTTTAAAAGAACTTAGTATAAATCTATCATCATATTTAACAGAAACTTCTAATGTATACTTATTATCATCATTATTAACTCCTCCATCAGCATATATAAAGCCTAAATAGTATGCTTGCTCTTCATTTGTAATTTTTTTAAAAAAACTTCTATCAAAGCTATATTTTCTTTTAGTTTTATTTTTAAACTTAGAAGTATCTATTCCATTTTTTTTCAATACAAAAGCTACTATATGAACATTTGTATTATATCTTTGGGCTAAATCACGTATAGATATTCGCTCGATACTTTCATCATTATAGAGTTTTATAATTTTATCTATATCTTTTTCTATTTCTTTTATCTTACTTTGGTATTTTAATTCTATATATTCACCATAAAAAGGATATTTTAAAAAATTCCCAAAATTATAATGTATTCCAACTTCTTTACAAATCTGCCCTACACTTTTGTCTATACCTTCTGTTTTGTATTTATTAAATAACTCGTTATACTTTTTAATATTATTTTTTATAGTTTCATCATCATCTTCTTCATTATTTATATTATATTCTTTTATATAACTGGAAAATTTTTTCCTGTTTATACCAAAGTAAAATTCAATCTTACTATAAGATAGTTTATATTTATTAATATTCTCCGTATAACATTTAGCTGCTATTATCTTTAATTTTTCTAGTATTATATCTGGTATCACCCTTACATTTAGTTTTAATATATCAGATATTTCTCGTATAGTATAATTTCTTATAATTTCTATATACTCATTATTCATACTACATTTTTTATTATTGATTATTGCACTTTCTATATCTCTTAATAATTCTGCTTCATCTAATTTGTAAAATTTATCATTTATATATAGTATATTTTTTTCAACGATGTCATTTATAGTACTATTATCATACGGGTAGGTGAGTGCTTTTTTTGTTTTAATATTAATATTATCCTTCTTTAATTTTATTTTTAATGGTCTTTCTTCTATTCCAGAGTCTGCTGATAATTTTTCAAAAGATTCATAGGCTACATATTTAAGTAGTATCTTACTTGCCTTGTATCTAGAGTCAGTAATTATATCATTTAATATTTTTATTGGAATATATTTCTTTAAAAACTCTAAATTTATTTCAAATACATTACCTTTAAATTTCACTTCTTTTTGTTTTAATATAGTTTCAATTTGCATATACAAATCTTGTCTTATATTTAGAATTTCATCTTCAAATTTTTTACAATCTTTTTCACAAAATCCTCCTGAAAAATTTTTTAAATTACTATTTAAAATGTCTCCATCTAAGATTTCTATAATATTGTTACAATTTTTAAATGGATATCTGTTGATTTTTTTATCCATATAATCCCCCCCTCCTATATAATCGTTCTGTTAACTTATTTATATTTGAATCTCGACCCCGATAGGGTTTACAAT
>CAMEPL010000093.1 GCA_945931665.1 uncultured Clostridium sp.
GTAGACTCGATTCCACCAGTCATTGTATACCATATTACAGAATTTAAGTAAACTATATTTCCATTTTTAGCAACTTCTGTTTTATTCATAACTTCGTTGTCAAATAATTTAGATGCAGAATCACCTTTTCCAGTTATAGCACCTCTATCTACAACGAATACATAATCAGCTTTGTTTTCTAAGAAATATTCAAATGATACTTGTTGTCCATGAGTTGAATCATCTATATTTTTATCAACTTCAGCAAATCCTAAACCATTGTATATTAATCCATATCTTGATTTAGCAGAAAAAGCACTTATGTTTCCTTCGTTAGCCATAACAACACTAGCAGTTAATCCTTTTTCTTTTACTGTTTTATTTACTTTTTCTATTTTAGCTTCTATCTCATCTATAGCTTTTTTAGCTTCATCTTCTTTATCAAATAATTTTCCTAAATCAGTAACTACAGTTTTGAATGAATTCATGTAATCTTGTCCATCTACTGCTAAGTTTACAGTTGGAGCTATTTCTTTGAAACTATCTATATCTTCTGCTTGTCTTCCACCTATTATTATTAAATCTGGATTTAAAGACTCAACTGCTTCAAAATCAGTTTCTTTTAAACTTCCTACATTAGTGTATTTATCATCTGAGTAATTTGATAATATTTCTGGCATTTTTCCGTTTTTAGGTAGACCAACTACCGCATCAACACCTAAGTTTTTTAATATATCTGCTACACCATAATCAAATACTACAACTCTTTGTGGATTTTTTTCTAACTCTACAGCTTCTCCATTTGAATCTGTTACTTTTACTATTGTTTCTTCAACATTTTGTTCTTGTTTTGTTTGATCTTGTGATCCTGAATTTGAATCTGAATTTAATTTAGTAAATCCAAATAACCCTAATCCTACTACTAAAATCCCACCTACTATGGCAGCTGCTTTTTTGTTCATTTTTATTCTCCCAATATATAATAACTATTTTTTAGTTCATTATAACCTTTCTAATAATTTTTTTATTTTTAATAGTAAATACTTATTTTTTTACCATCGATATCCTTTACTTCAAAGTCCATCTCGTATATATCTTCTAGAGTGTCTTTGTTTATTATCTCATCTACTGTTCCTTCTTTTGCAATCATTCCATTTTTTAAGCAGATTATATAATCAGAATAACAAGATGTAAAATTGATATCGTGCATAACTAAGATTATTGTCTTTCCAAGTTCATTACAAAGTTTCTTAAGAACTTTCATCATCTGAACTGAATTGTTCATATCCAAGTTATTTAGAGGTTCATCTAAGAATATGTATTCTGTTCCTTGTGCTATAACCATTGCAATATATGCTCTTTGTCTTTGGCCACCACTTAATTCATCCAAGTATTTATCTTGAATATCAGTAAGTCTCATATATTCTATAGCTTCTTCTACATATTTTATATCCTCTTCTTTAAGCTTTCCTTCACAATATGGAAATCTACCAAAACTGACAAGTTCTCTAATTGTCAGTCTTATGTTTATGTTGTTTGATTGCTTTAATATAGCAATCTTTTTAGATAATTCTTTTTTGTCCCAGCTATCTAGTTCTTTTCCTTCTATAAATACTTGACCACCATCTCTTTTCATAAGTCTAGTTATCATAGAAAATGCTGTACTCTTTCCGGCTCCATTTGGTCCGATTAAAGAAGTTATTTTTCCTTTTTGTATTTTAAGCGATACATTATGTACCACCATTTTATCTCCATAACTTTTACTCAAATTTCTTACTTCTATCATATTTGACTCTCCTTGTAAAGTAGATACATAAAATAAATACCTCCTATCATATTAATTACTACGCTGACAGGTGTACTTAATTTTAAAATTCTCTCCATTAATACCTGACCAAATACTAGTGTAAATATACTTACTAATATTGATACAGTTATTAAATAACTATGTTTATAAGTTTTCATCATTTCTCTAGTTATATTTGCTACTAAAATTCCTAAGAATGTAAGAGGCCCAACTAAAGATGTTGAAATTGCTATAAGTATCGCTATAATAACAAATGATTTTTTCATTATTCTATCATAGTCAACACCTAAGTTAATCGCTTGGTCTTTTCCTAAACTCATTACATCATAGTATTTTATATCGTCCCAAACAAATGGTATCATTAGTAAAACTAATACTATAGATAAGAATAATATATCTACATTTACATTATTAAAACTAGCAAATAATTTATTTTGAAGAATTAAATATTCATTTGGGTCTATTACCATTTGCATAAATGATGATAAACTTCTAAAAAAAGTACCACAAATCATACCAATCAATAATACAAATATTATATTTGCATTATCTCTTTTAAATATTAATTTATATAGCAAAGATGTTCCTAAGATCATAAATACTAAACAAATTAAGAAGTTTATTTTTTTATTTGATACAAATGTGCTAGTTGAACCAAATGCAAATATTAACACAGTTTGTATTGCTACATATAGAGAATCTATCCCCATTACATTCGGTGTTAAGATTCTATTGTCTGTTATAGTTTGGAAAATTATTGTTGAAAACCCTATGCACCCACCTGTTAAGATTATTGCCATTAATCTTGGAACTCTCTTTGAAAGAGCGTAATCCATACTGCCTTGATTAATTCCCATCAATAAAAATAACATAGATGAAACTAATATCATTAGAGATAATAATATTATCGGCATATATAAATTCTGTTTTCTATCCAATTTTACTACTTTTTTACCTATCCTATTTCTCTCTAAATTAGCTTGCATATGACTTCCTCCTTAAAACTAGATAAAGGAACATTCCACTACCGATTACCCCAACTGTAAGACCTACAGAAAGTTCATACGGATAGACAAATACTCTCGCAAGAATATCACATAATAAAACAAATATTGCCCCAAACAATGCAGTATCTAATATATTCTCGTGAACATTGTCTCCTTTGTATAGTGAAACTAAATTAGGTACTATTAATCCTATGTAAGGTATTTCCCCAGCTATAATAACTACACAAACAGTTACTATAGACACAATTATCAGTCCTAGATTTACAATTTTTTTGTAATCAAGTCCTAAGTTTGTTGCAAAATCTTCTCCCATTCCCACTACAGTAAATTTATGTGCATATAAAAATGCAATTCCCATTAGTGGTATTGATAAGTATAATAATTCATAATTTCCTTTTAGAATCATTGAAAAGTTTCCTTGTAACCATGAGCTAACATTTTGCATTATGTCGTATTCATATCCTATATAAGTAGTGATTGATCCAATTATATTACCAAACATAATACCTACAAGAGGAACGAATATTACACTCTTTACTTTTAAATTTCTCAAAAAAGTCATAAATAGCATTGTCCCTGCTAATGCAAATACAAAAGATATCATAGCTTTCTGCATAGTGGTAGCACTTGGTACTAAAACCATCGCTATTACTATACCGAGCTTTGCTGAATCTATTGTTGCACCTGTTGTCGGTGACACAAATTTATTTTGACTTATTTGCTGCATAATTAATCCACATATACTCATAGCACTTCCTGCTACAAGCGTGCTTATTAATCTAGGAATTCTACTAACCATCATAAGGTGCATAGCCTCATCATGACCAGTAATTATATCTACTATATTTATGCTTTTAGCCCCTAATAATAAAGAAAGCATACATAAAGCAATTAATATAAGCGTTAAATGTACTTTTTTCATTATTTTATTTTCTCCTAGCCCTTTTTTATTCTATAATCATGACCAATCGATAATAATTATCATTATTTTTTTATATTATACCCCATGTAGTATATAGTTTCAACATTTTTTTATCATTTTAATAATTTTTTAATTAAAATTACACCTATAGATTAATTCTATTTATGTAGCTTTATCTAAATATATATTTATAAAATAAAAAAACCAGTGGATTTTCCACTGGTTTTAACTATCTAATATTAACTCAAGATATTATTTATTTAATTTTGCTAAGATATCTTCTACGTTTTGTCCGTGAACTTCACAAGCTTGTTCTAAAGTTTCGAATTGTGAAGATGGGCATCCTAAGCATCCCATTCCCATATCCATTAAAACTTGTGCAGATTCTGGTTTAACTCTTAATATTTCTCCTATTGTCATGTCTTTTGTTATCATATCTTCTTCCTCCTGTGTTTATATCTATTATTTAATGATATATTGTTATTATGTAAAACATTTATTACCCAATGTTTTACACATAGTATTTACAATTATAGGTTATATTATAACAAATATCCATCATTTTTTTATAAATTTATCAAATACTCAAATTATAACAATATATTTATCCACGATTTAAAACTTATTATTATTTCCTATACATTATAAAAAAATAATTGATTAACTATATAATTGAATGATATTATTGTTTATTATGATTTATAAATAGATATTAAAGGCGGTAATAAACATGTTCTCTACTATGAATAAACAAGAAATTTTAGATTTCTTTAAAGATACATACTATCAAGTTAAAAACTTCTCTTTAAATGATATTATTGCACTTGAAGGAGAAGAATGTGTGGCCATTGGTATTGTACTTAGTGGCTCTATCGACATTAAGCGAATGTTGAGCAACAAAATAATCCAAATGACATCTTTTGGTCCTGGTCATGTATTCGGTGAAGTAATTATCTTTTCCGATATAAATAGATATCCAGCAACTGTTGTCTCTTCTTCTAAGTCAGAAATTCTCTTTATATCGAGAGAAGACTTCAAGCAATTCACTTATACGCATCCCGATTTTTTAGAGATGTTTTTAAGAGATTTAAGCAATAAAATTTTAACTTTAAATAAATCTATTGAACGATTATCTTACAATAGCATACGTCAAAAAATCAGCAACTATATTTTAGATGAGTATAAAAAACAAAATAGCCATCTTATAAACATAAATATGACTAAACAAAAGCTTGCTGAAACTTTAGGTATACCTAGACCATCTCTATCTAGAGAACTTATAAATATGAAAGATAGCGGTATTATAGATTATTATAAAGATACTATAAAAATCTTAGATTTAGATTCATTATTCAAAATTTTATCTGAATAACATATATCTTTATTTCAAATAAAGCTCCATTATGATATTTATGTCAAAATGGAGCTTTATTCATGTTTATATAATTATCTATTTATTTAAATATCATAATTATAAATTTAATGAACGGGGTTTATTTTGTTTTTGTTTTTTATTTCATAAATTTTTATTGTTCCATGAACATTTTTATATCGTCTTCTACGTTTGTTATTCCACCAATTCCAAAGTTTTCAACTAACACGTTAGCTACATTTGGTGATAAGAACGCTGGTAGAGTTGGTCCTAGGTGTATGTTTTTAACTCCTAAGTATAATAATGATAATAATACTATTACAGCTTTTTGTTCATACCAAGCTATATTGAATGCTATTGGTAAATCATTTATATCTTCAAGTTCGAATACTTCTTTTAATTTTAAAGCTATTAATGCTAATGAGTAAGAGTCATTACATTGTCCAGCATCTAAAACTCTTGGTATTCCGTTTATATCACCTAAGTTTAATTTGTTGTATTTATATTTTGCACAACCAGCAGTAAGTATTACTGTATCTTTTGGTAAAGCCTCAGCAAATTCTGTGTAGTAGTTTCTTGATTTAGCTCTTCCGTCACATCCTGCCATTACAAAGAATTTCTTAATAGCTCCTGATTTAACTGCATCTACTACAGCATCAGCTAATGCAAATACTTGGTTGTGAGCGAATCCACCAACTATTTCTCCAGTTTCTATTTCTGTTGGAGGTTGACAAGTTTTAGCTAATTCTATTATTTCAGAGAAATCTTTATCAGATTCACTGTTTCCTGCTATATGTTTGCATCCTGCAAATCCAGCAGCACCAGTTGTGAATAATCTATCTTTGTAGCTAGCTTTTGGTGGTACTATACAGTTTGTAGTCATTAATATTGGACCATTGAATGATTCAAATTCTTCTTTTTGTTTCCACCATGCATTTCCGTAGTTTCCTGCAAAGTGAGAGTATTTTTTGAATGCTGGGTAGTAATGTGCTGGTAACATTTCTGAATGTGTATAAACATCTACTCCAGTTCCTTCAGTTTGTTTTAATAATAATTCTAAGTCTTTTAAGTCATGTCCTGATACAAGTATACCTGGGTTGTTTCTAACACCTATATTTACTTTTGTTATTTCTGGGTGTCCGTAAGTTCCTGTGTTAGCTGAGTCTAATAGAGCCATTGCATCAACACCAACTTTACCAGTTTCTAATGCTAAAGCAACTAAATCATCTGCACCTAAGTTATCGTTCATTAATTTAGTTAAAGTTGATTGCATAAAAGCATCTATTTCTTCATTTTGGTATCCTAAAGCATTAGCATGTTTCATGTATGCTGACATACCTTTTATTCCGTAAGTTATTAATTCTCTTAAACTTCTTATATCTTCATTTTCTGTAGCAAGTACACCTACTGATGGAGCTTTTTCGTCTAATATTTTATTTATATCTACAGTTTCTTTATTTTTTGAGAATGAATTTTTTATTCTTTCTAATAATGAAACTTTTTGATCCATTTCAGCTTCACTTGTAGCATTCCATAAAGCTGCTTCTGATAAGTTTTCTTTATTGTTTAATTCAGCTAATAAAGTTTCTTTTGTCGCTAAAGTCTCTTTAATTCTTGCATAGAATATTGCATCATCAAAGTTAGCATTAGTTATAGTAGTAAATAAGTTTATAGTTATTAAGTGGTTTACTGAAGTGTCTACAGTTTTTCCTTCTTCTCTTAATCTAGTTGTAACTTCTGATAATCCTTTAGTTGTGTATATTAATAAATCTTGTAATCTTGCTAATTCTGGTGATTTTCCACAAACACCAAATTTAGTACATCCGCTGCATCCAGCAGTTTCTTGACATTGATAACAAAACATTTTGTTTTCCATTTTGTATTCCTCCAAAGTTTTAGTATTTATATCTATCCTTGATAAGATTTAATTTTTTTGTTTGGCTTTATCTTATGGATTTATTATATATTTAAATTAAAATACAATCTGTAACATACGTTACACATAAAATTTTTTCTAATTTATTATCTATAATTTTAAGAATAAGTCTCTTTAATTTTATAATTTAATTAATTTAAAAACTGTGGACAAATAGCTTATTGCAATGGACTAGCTGTTTTCTTTTTCATAATTAAATCTATATATTCATATAAATATATTAAATATTTAATAATAATTTTTAGTATAAGGAGAATATTATGAGAGTTTATAAAAGACAAGAAGATGAAAATTATAAGTATACCTTGAGAAATCTCAACCTAAGATCAACAAAATCTACATCTGGCGATGTAATAACAGTTATACCTGCTGGGTCAAAGGTTCAAGTTGTAGATGCTGCAGAAGATTGGTACGAAGTTATTTATAATAATCAAAGAGGTTACGTATATAATAGTTATCTTTCAACAACTAAATATACTTGGACAGATGTTTTTCTAAGATCCTACCCTACTTCTGAATCAAATCCTGTTACACTTGTTCCTGCTAAATCAAGAGTTCAAGTATTAAAAACAAATGGTGATTGGGACAATGTTATGTATAATGACCAAGAGGGTTATATATTCAATTATTTCTTATCTGACGATGGAAATCCACCTGGAGGATATGATTTTCAATATTTTTACACAGATATGACTAGATTTGTTAATGACAACAATATAAAAAGTCCTACAATTAATTTAATAACTACAGACTTGGAAAATAAATTAACTTATATTTTTAAAAAGACAGATAATAGCCAGTGGGAATTGATTTATAAGTGGTCTTGTACAGTTGGTAAACCTGAAACACCGACTATAAAAGGAACATTTTATGTAAGTGGTAGAAAACCTTACTTTGGTTCAGATTCATACAGAGTAAAATATGCTACTAGAATAAGGGGCTCTTATTATTATCATTCTGTATTATTTAACCCAGAAGGAACCGAAATTATAAACGATACTCTTGGAGAGGCACTAAGCCATGGTTGTATTAGACTAGCGGTTGAAAATGCACAGTGGATTTATGATAACATACTAGATACTACTACTATAGTTATTAATTAAAATTCACTTCGCTCATGACGCCAACGAATCAAAGATTCCGTTGCTTAAAAT
>CAMEPL010000094.1 GCA_945931665.1 uncultured Clostridium sp.
TATGATATAAAGTATATTACTATAGTTGAGAATTAATTAAATTACAAAATTAATATAATGCGAATTAATCCCACTTCTCCTATAATATAAACAAATTAGAATTTCTTCGTGATAAATATGGCATAAAAATAACCACACCTTAGCATTTTAAATACATTTATTTCTAAGGTGTGATTTTTTTATAACTTAATTATATATCATTTAGAGTGTTTTTTTACCTTTACATCATAACGATCTGCATTCATTACTTTATTCCAAGCATGTATGAAGTCTTTTATAAATTTAGATAGAGCACCATCACTTGCATACACTTCTGAAATAGCACGTAGCTCAGAATTAGAACCAAAGATAAGGTCAACACGTGTTGCTTTCCATTTTAATTTACCAGTTTTTCTGTCACATCCTTCAAATACTCCTTCATCACCAGAAGTAGGTTTCCAAACTGTATCAATATCCAAAAGATTTACAAAGAAATCATTTGTAAGAGCTCCAACTCTATTTGTCAAAATACCATATTGAGAATTTTGATAATTAGCACCTAATGCACGCATACCACCTATCAAAACTGTCATTTCTGGAGGAGTCAAAGTTAAAAGATTAGAGCGGTCCACCAATAATTCTTCTGGCAATACTGAATAATTTGATTTCATGTAGTTTCTAAATCCATCTGCCTTTGGTTCCAGTGGCTCAAATGACTTAATATCAGTTTGTTCTTGAGATGCATCCGTTCTACCTGGAGTAAAAGGAACTCTAACTTTATATCCTGCTCTTTTGGCTGCTTTTTCAATTGCCGCACATCCTCCAAGGACAATTAAATCAGCTAGTGATACTTTTTTGTTTATACCAGACATTGCTTGTAAGTCGTTAAAGTCACCTCTTATTTTTTCAAAAACTTGTAAGATGTTATTTAGATTATCTGGCTCATTAACTTCCCAAGAATTTTGTGGCTCTAAAGCAATTCTGGCTCCATTTGCCCCACCACGTTTATCAGAACCTCTAAATGTTGATGCTGATGACCAAGCAGTATAAACAAGATCACGTACGGATAAATTAGAATCTAATATTTTATTTTTAAGATATTTTATATCTTCTTTATCAATCGACTCATAATCAGCTTTTGGAACAGGGTCTTGCCATATAAATCTTTCTTTTGGAACTTCTGGACCAAGATATCTATCAATAGGTCCCATATCACGATGTGTCAATTTGAACCAAGCACGTTTAAAATCTTCCGTAAATTTATCTGGATTTGCCATATAATTTCTGGCAATTTTATTATATATTGGGTCATAGCGAATACCTAAATCAGCTGTTGTCATCATAGGTGGATGTTTTTTAGTTGGGTCATGAGCATCTTCAATCATATCTTCTTCATCCACATTTTGTGCAATCCACTGATAAGCTCCAGCTGGACTTTTTACCAGTTCATATTCATATTTAAAAAGTACCTTAAAATAACCCATAGTCCATCTTGTCGGCTCTGGTTTCCATGCACCTTCAATTCCACTACCGATTGTATCAGGTCCCTTACCTGTTTTATAACTATTTTTCCATCCAAGTCCCATCTCTTCAATAGGAGCCTCACTAGGAGCAGGGCCAACAAATGTAGGTGATGCTGCACCATGACATTTACCAAATGTATGACCACCTGCAACAAGTGCCACAGTTTCCTCATCATTCATAGCCATACGAGCGAAGGTTTCTCTAACATCTTTTGCAGAACCACGTGGGTCAGGTTTTCCATCAGGTCCTTCTGGATTTACATAAATAAGTCCCATCTGAACTGCTGCAAGTGGATTTTCAATAGTATTTGTACCTGGTATTTTATTGCTAGGAAGTTGTTGATCCACCCCATCTCCCCAATAAATATCTTGTGGCTCCCAAACATCTTCACGTCCACCACCAAAGCCAATTGTTTTAAGCCCCATTATATCAAAAGCACAATTACCTGTTAGTATCATTAAATCAGCCCATGAAATTTTGTCTCCATATTTTTGTTTAATAGGCCAAAGTAATCTACGAGCTTTATCAAGATTAACATTATCAGGCCAACTATTTAATGGCGAAAGTCTTTGATCACCATTACCAGCCCCACCTCTACCATCACCTATTCTATAAGTACCTGCACTATGCCACGCCATACGAATAAATAGTGGCCCATAATTACCAAAATCCGCTGGCCACCAATCTTGTGAGTCTGTCATTAAATCATATAAATCTTGTTTTAGTGCATAATAATCAAGTTTTTCAAATTCTTTAGCATAGTTAAAATTACCCCCCAGTGGATTACTTACGCTTGAGTTTAGGCGAAGAATATCTAAATTTAATTTATTAGGCCACCACTGTTTGTTTAAGTCTTCATTTGACATATTATTTCTTCCCATAAACGGGCATTTCATATAATACCCCTCCCTTATTTTATAGATATCTCTTTAAATCATATGTAAATGTGTTTTTAGTTATGCTAGGGTTAGTATCATGATTCTTTCCCAGTGTCTTAGGGAGGTATATTTCAAGTTTTAATCACAGAATATGATTTTTTACTTTATCAGGCGGATTAATGTCACTAGGTACTGTAAATAACTTGTAAGGGGCTATGCATAATTAGTGAATATGTAATGATATAACTATTGAAAATACTTAAGTTAAAGCTTATAAGAAATTTATTTATATTATATAAAAAGGCTGGTATAAAATTATGAATTTTAAGTATAAAAATAACGGAAAAGAAATAGAGTTTAAAATAAGCTATAGTACTATTTTATTGATAGGTTTTCTAATATCAAGATCACCAATATTATTAAATTTAATTTCAAATACCTATAAATAATAGATAATTATAATACTGACGGGGCTGATATATTAAAAAAATTTATGGACTAGGTTAGTAAAGGAGCTTAAAAGTAGGAGCATCCATCATCTCCTACTTTCATTATAAGCAACATTAATTTAAAACATCACAAACTACATATCCCCTAATCTCTTTTGCATATAAACCACACCAAAAGAGTGTTCAAATTTCTCTCCAATATCTTTTAATTCCCCTGCCACAACAAATCCATGTTTTTTATGAAAATCTATACTTTGTTTGTTTTCAGATGACACCTCTGCAATTATATTTTTAATTCCCATTTTGACTGCATCTTCTTCTAATTTCTTTAGACATTCACTGCCCAATCCTTTTCTTGTATAATCTTTTGCAATAAAATATGTGATAGTAGCTGTACTTTTAAAAGTTGAAAATCCACTGTATTTGCTGTTCGAATTGTAATCTTGTCGCTTACACCTGAACTAGCAGTCCTTGACCACCAATTAGTCTTTTTATAATCCTTGCGAACAAATGACCAGAAAATAGCCCCTTTATAACTATGTACTTTCTCATATTCTATTTATTCCTCTCAACAAGGCAATATATCTTTTCATGTAGCGATTTCACCTCCATAAATGTAAAAGATTATCTGTTAGCCTCAGCATATATCTTTTCTGCTAAATAGTGAATCATATAATTTTGTAAATTATTATTAGTAAGTATCTCTCTAACTAATCTGTCATTTCTATTTTTAGTCTTAACTATACCTCTTTTGAAATAATTTTTTCCGAAAGTACTAACTAAATCTTCATAACTATTTGCTCTAGCTATATCCATGATATTTTTATCATTTTTAAACATTTCTTCATACTGATCTATGATGATTCTATCTTCTTCCGTAAGTCCAACACCAAATACATCATTGATTTTTTTAATTATATCATCTAGGTATTCTTCATCTTCTTCTGCTACACGAGAAGTTGCTGTTTCAGATATACCAACCAACTCACCTTCGCCATGATAAAGTGATATATCCTCACCTTTTTTATCATCATTACCAAGTTTTTGTAGCTTATAATAATCTAGACTTAGCATATGGTCAATATCTATTCTTTCTTTACCCTTTTTCGGCAATTTTCTAAGAAGTGCTACTAAATAAACTTGTAATCTCAGAAGATTTAAGTTTTTAAAAGGATATATTTGAATTAAAAAGTTATAGAAAGTAATATATTTTTGACATTTCTTTTTAAACTCATCTGCTCTTTTTTCATCTTCTTCCTCTAAGTAACAATATCTCTCAACAGCTTTATCGATAATATTATTCATCTTCGCATCTTGATATGGTTTTCTATCTTTTTTATAAAATAATATAGTAAAATCATTTACCTCTTCATCAGTATATACACCATACTCATGCAGCTGATACCATAAATCATTTACTACGTTAGGATCAGTCACCTTATCTATATTAGTCATCTCAAAATAAGGCTTGTACGCATTTTGGATATCCTCCACACTATTTTGGAAATCTAATATAAATGTTTGCTTATTAGGATAAGTTCTATTAAGTCTTGATAAAGTTTGGACAGTTTTTACACCATCTAATTTCTTGTCCACATACATAGCACAAAGTTTTGGTTGGTCAAATCCTGTTTGGTATTTTTCTGCAACTATTAATATTTTAAAATCATTTTTATCAAAAATATTTGGTAAGTTTGACTCATTTATATCAGGTGCTACCTCTTGATTCATAGATACTTCTGTATACTCTTCATCCTCATGTTTAACAGTTCCAGAAAAAGCAACTAAAGACTTAATATTATATCCTTTTTCTTTTATATATTGGTCTATGGCCTGCTTATACATAACAGCATGAAGTCTACTTGCAGTAACCACCATTGCCTTTGCTTTTCCATCTAACCACATAGACCTATTATCTACAAAATCATCTACTATTGTTTCAACTTTTTGTCTTATATTATGTTCATTTAAACTGACAAATTTATTAATAGCTCTTTTTGCCTCTCCCTTATCAAACTCAGGATTATCAGCTATTTTCTTTCCAACTTTATAATATACATTTACTGGCATAAAGTTCTTTAATACATCTAATATAAATCCTTCTTCTATTGCTTGTTTCATAGAATATAAATGGAACTCATGAGGTAACCCATCTTCGCCTATTCTACCAAAGACCTGCATTGTTTTATTCTTAGGAGTTGCAGTAAATGCAAAGAAACTAATATGATCAAGATTCGTTCTCTTTTCTATAAGTTCATTCATTTTATCTATACTAGATTTTTCTTCTTTCTCAAGTTCATTATCAAATTTTTTAGCTTCTTCTAAAGTTTTTACTGCTAAAGTTTGCTTCAATGCATTCATATTTTCTCCAGATGTAGAAGAATGTGCCTCATCTATTATAACTGCATAATGCCTCTTCTCATGGTTTTCTATCTTAGGTAAAGCATATTGGAACTTTTGTATAGTCGTTATAATAATTTTTGCTCTACTATTAATAGCATCTGCTAAATCTGACGAATTCTTTTTGTCATCAATTTTTACAACTAAACCATGTTTATGTTCCAACTGATATATGGCATCTTGCAACTGCTTATCAAGTACCTTTCTATCAGTAACTACTATTACAGAGTCAAAGATAGCATCGTTATTTTCATCATGTAAACTTGATAGTCTGTGAGCAGTCCAAGCTATAGTATTAGTTTTTCCACTACCTGCACTATGCTGAATTAAATAATTTTTCCCTGCTTTATTAACTTTCAAATCAGAAACTATTTTTCTCACAGCATCTAACTGATGAAATCTAGGAAATATTGCTCTTCTCTCCTTTGTGCCACCTTTTTCTATAAAGTAAAATCTTTTAACAATATCAAGTAAACTATCCTTTGTCAAAATTTCTTCCCATAAATAAGATGTCTTCTCTTTACCTTCTACTGGAGGATTTCCCTTACCTCTGTTATTTCCTTTGTTAAATGGTAAGAAGTAAGTGTTTTTACCTTTCAACTCAGTAGTCATGTATACCTCATCTGTATCAACAGCAAAATATACTAATACTCTTCTATTAAATTCAAACATACTTTCCTTTGGATTTCTGTCCTCTTTGAATTGTTTGATAGCATTGTAAACGTTTTGATTAGTGAATTGATTTTTTAGCTCCATAACTATAAGCGGGAAACCATTTAATGATAAAACCATATCTAAAGTATTGTTGTGTTTGTCACTGTATTTTAACTGTCTTGTTACTTTAAATATGTTTTGTTTATAATTTTTATAATCAGTTTTGTTTGTAGTTAGATTTGGCTTGTTGTAGAATAATTGGAATCTTCCATTCATCATCATGTCTTCTACACCATTTCTAAGCACACTTATAAGCCCTCTTGCTCTTATGTTTGAATTAACTAAATCCACGAAGGCTTTTTTATAATTGCTTCCTCTGTTATATTTAAACTCATCAAGTAATTCACTTTGAGTGTTTTCTAAAAATCTAAATAAATCTTCTGTAAACAAGCAGTTTGATAAATCAAACTCTTGTGAGTGTCCTTGCTCATAACCAATTGATACTAAGTAGTTTTCAATTGATTCCTCTAAATTTTTCTCTTTTGGTAACATATTGTCCCCCCTCTTTTATTACTCTCACCACTTCAAACTATAAAGATAGTATACTAACCCAATTTTCAGGGAATCCTAAAAGTTCTAATTCAACATAATTATCATACTTATAAAATAGAGCTTGAAGTTTTATAAAATAGTCATTCCATACATTTTTATCTGCTATTAGATGTTTAATTGCCAGTATATATGTAAAAACTTGTCTATCATTAATTACATTATTTTTGTCACTATTTTTCACCTTTACTGGAGGAAAATAAGTATTATAAATTCTTCCATAATGAGCACATACATTTCTTAAGTGAGTCAATGAATGTAACCATGAATTAACTAATATAGGATTTACTTTACACAGTTCTTTTTTTATGTAAGCAGTATCTTGTGGCAACATATTTGAATATAATTTTGATAATGTTCCAAACGACATAATCTCTACTGCTACCCATATAGGTAAAATCCCATTGTATTTCTCGTTATGATGTTTTATGAAAGGCTTATTTTTATGATTATTTTTCTCATCTTCTAATTTTTTCATAAATGATTCAAAATGTTTTTCATTCTTAAAATATTGTTTATCCAAATATCCTGTACTTCCATGTTTAATAGCTAAAGTATAAGCTATATATGTTCTAAATGAAATTTCTATACTTTCCAACATATCAATTAATATATTCCTTAATTCTTTATCAAATAAATAAAGATTATAAATATGTTCAAATGTTATGTTTTCTTTGTATGTTTCATCTTCTTTTTTAAAATGTATCAGATAAGCACTAAATCTGTAATAATTAATATTACTTAAGATAAATTTTGCTTTATCTTCATCTCCTATGATTAAACCTCTTGACTTTAACAAATCTATCTGTTCATCAAAAGTTTTGGGTTCTTTTAACGTCACTCAAGGATCCTCCTATTATTATATAATAAAAAACCACTAAGCAATTAAACTTAGTGGATAGTATTCGGTCCAGTCAATTTGGGCATACATAAGCCTGACTGGCTCTTTAAAAAATAAACGTCCTGTGTATTTGAGCATGCATGCAGAGGCTTCACAAGTTCTATACTATAATTATATACCTTTTTTATAAAAAAGTATACATTTATGTTTTAGTTATCGTATTTTTTCTAAATTATTTTTATAAGTTTTAATAAAACTTGTATTGTTATATGTAGTATTGAGTTATTTATATAATTTTAAACCTTTTTACTACTTTAATTTATCTTCTGCAATAATATCTTCTATAGTAAATGAATAATTAATAATATCTCTTATTAATTTATAGCAAATACTATTAAATTTATCATTATTTTGCAAATCTTCTTTATTAATCTTACTTATAACCATCCAGTCTTTAGTATTATGTACAAGAACTTGGCTATTTAATCTATTTACTAGTCTAGTTCTTCTTTCATACTTTTTATCTTTGTCATTTTTTAGACCTGTATTTATCCTTGATATACATCCTTTTCCGGCTAAATCAGTAATATTTTTTACTATATAGATATAATTTTCATCTTCTAATGCTTGTGATATTTCTATCTGTGAAAAATACTCTTTTGCACTGCCAAATTTATTAGTAGTTGTTCCTAGTACTAAGTGCATATTTTTTATATTATATTTGTTGTCTCCCCAGCTACCAATATTCATGTATAACTCTTCTTTATGACCATTTATATCAA
>CAMEPL010000095.1 GCA_945931665.1 uncultured Clostridium sp.
AGGATGGAAAGTTAAAGTATGAGATAGAAGAATATGATAAAAATTATACTATGCTAAAAGATATAAAAAATAATAATGGACAGTATGTAAATGTAAAAGGAGTAGTTAGAAATATTTCATTAGTTCCAAATTACTTTTGGGTAAGCATTTGTGATTTTTCGGAAAATTTAGATAAAGACAAGCACTACAATATTAGTATTAAACGTGGAGAAGAGGAAATGTATAGCGATATCTATAAATGCATGAAAGCGATGAATATTGGAGAGAAGGTAACAGCAAAGAATGTTGTATGTGAACAAATGAGAAAATATCCAAATTCATATTTATTAAAAATTAATAACAATACAAAGTTATATAGAGAACTTTAAAGGAGGAATAAATATGATAGTTAGTGTCAGTAGAAGGACTGATATACCTGCATTTTATAGTGAGTGGTTTTTTAATAGATTAAAGGAAGGGTTTGTATATGTAGTAAACCCAATGAATTTAAAACAAGTAAGTAAGATAAATCTAAATCCTGAAACTGTAGATTGTTTTGTATTTTGGACTAAAAATGCTGGACCAATGTTAGATAGGCTAGATGAATTGAGAGATTATAATTATTATTTTCAATATACCATAACTCCTTATGGAAAAGATGTAGAAAGAGGTATTTTTAATAAAGAAGAAATTATAAATTCGTTTAAAAAATTATCCAAAAGAATAGGAAAAGAAAGAGTTATATTAAGATATGATCCAATACTTTTAAATAGCAAGTATACTATTGATTATCACTGTAAAGCATTTGAACGATTATGCAAAAAATTACATAATTATACCTATAAATGTGTAATAAGTTTTTTAGATTTATATAAAAAAACAGAACGAAATACCAAGACTTTAAATTTAATAACTATGACAATCGATGATATAAAAGAAATATCTGCTAAATTATCTAACATAGCGCGTAAATATGGAATAATTATAGAAACATGTTCTGAAGGTTATGATTTAAAAGAGTTCGGTATTAAAAAAGGAAAATGCATAGATGATAAATTAATATCTAAAATTATAGGCTATCAATTGGATATAAAAAAAGATGACACACAAAGAGATGTTTGTGGATGTGTTAAGAGTGTAGATATAGGTCAGTATAATACATGTAGGCACCATTGTTTATATTGTTATGCAAACTTTAATTATGGTCAAGTTGAAGAAAATTTTAAACTACATAATAAAAATAAACCTCTATTAATAGGTGAAGTAAGAAAAGATGCAAAAATAACTGTGAGAGATATGAAGTCAGTTAAAGGCATAAAATTAGGGGTGGAACAAATTAGTTTATTTGATGATGTTTAGATTGAATTTATTTTTGAAAAATAAATTGTATAAATCGCGTTTATAACTAGAAATTATATTATTATAAGCGCGATTTTTTTTAATATAATAAAAAAATTATAAATTGATTGTTATATAATAAGTAATCCTAGTGATTTATTCTATAGAGTTTTTCTTATCGATTGTAACATATGAATAATAATTTAACAATTTAGGTTTATTATCTACAGTGATATATTGATATTCAAAAGTAATTAAATAATATAAATTGCTTGCATCAGACCTATACAGATATTCTCCAACATCAGAATCTGTTCCATTTGCTTTATGTCTCTTTTTAAAATATGCTTTATGACTTATAAATTTAGCGTCTGATGGTAGGAACGTGTTTAATAAGAAGTCTATCATTTCATTTTCAGGAATAATATTTGAATGATAATCATCAGATATTAGAATAGAGTTATCTGTTGTGACAATAAGTTCATAACCTTGTGGGATAGGTATACCAGGAAGTGGGTTTAAGGTAGTTCCAAATAAAGTCCAATCTAGATTTACTCTTTTGACGCCATCTTTATTTATAATATCTGAGTTGACTAAATCATTATAATTTTCTATTTTGACTCTAGGAGTTGGATATTTTAATTCCATATAAAAATCTTTACAAGCATTATACCATTTGCTTGTTGATATAGCTGTACTTATCAATATAAAAAGTGTATAAGCCATAATTAATGTAAGTATTACGTTGAAAGTTGTTTTTTTGTTCATATAAAAGTCTCCATTTTATTATATTGATATAAATTTACTGTTAAATATTAACATATAAGCTAAAAATCATCAATAACAGTTATAAATTTATATAAGATAAATAATATAGAGTAATTTAATTAAGCGAGCCATGCTTTTCTTGATAACTTTAACAAAAAATCAAAAAATATCAAAACCATATTGAAATTTCCCCCAACATGTCTTATTATTATACCTATAGGGGGTATTTTTAAAACATCAAAATTCATATTAACCCAAAAACAACAAATACTATAAAGAGATGATTTAAACCCCAAACCAATATAAAATAATATTTTCAAAATATAAATAAAACAAAAAGGAGGATAAAAATGAGCAATATAGTTAAAGAGACATACAAAGTAGAAGGTATGACTTGTGCATCTTGTGCTAATGCGGCTGAGAGAGCTGTGAGAAAGCTTGACGGTGTTGTAAGTCAAAATGTAAATTTAGCTACAGAAAAGTTAACTGTTGAGTTCGAGGATGACAAAATCGACTATCACAAATTGGAAAATGCGATTAGTAAGGCTGGTTATAAATTGATTAAAGAGGAAGAAAAACTTGAGAAAATTGAGATGAAAGTCGGCGGTATGAGTTGTGCGGCTTGTGCGAAGGCTGTTGAGAGAGTGACTAAGAAGCTTGACGGTGTTAAGGAGTCTAATGTAAATATAGCGACTGAAAAGGCGATTATTTTGTATGATGCGAATAAGGTGAGCCTTGATGATATTAATCACGCTATTGAAAAGGCTGGGTATGAGCCTATTATGGAGTCTAATACTAAACAAATTGAACTTTCTGTTCATGGAATGACTTGTGCAGCTTGTGCAAAGGCTGTTGAAAGGGTTACGAAAAAGCTAGATGGTGTTGAAGATTCTAATGTAAATATAGCAACAGAAAAGGCTATAATTACATACGACCCAACTAAAGTTAGACTTTCTCAAATTACAAAGGCGATTGAAAAGGCGGGGTATGAACCGATAACTGAAGAAAATAAGGAAAGTATAGACGAAGATCAACAAAGAAAAGATAAAGAGAGAGATACTTTATTTAGAAAATTCGTAGTTGCGATTTGTTTTGCAGTTCCACTATTTTATATCGCTATGGGGCCTATGGTTCCGAAACCATTTGGACCTTGGCCAGTACCAAATATTATAAGTCCAGAGACACATATTATAAATTATGCACTTATACAAATTGTATTAGTACTTCCAATTATGCTTGTTGGCTACAGATTCTATATAAATGGATTTAAATCATTACTTCATGGAAGTCCAAATATGGACACATTAGTTGCAATCGGTACATCTGCAGCGTTTATATACAGTTTATATACTACTATAAATTTAATAAAAAATGCGGGCGCTCCAATGGATATGCATATGTCTCACCACCACCAACTTTACTTTGAAAGTGCTGGGATAATAATCGCTTTAATACTTCTTGGTAAGTTTTTAGAGTCTCGTTCTAAAGGAAAAACTTCAGAAGCTATTAAAAAACTTATGGGTCTACAACCTAAGACTGCGATAATTATGGTCGACGACAAAGAAGTTGAGGTATCTATTGATGAGGTTTTAGAAGGAGATATAGTCGTTGTAAAACCTGGTGAAAAAATACCTGTAGACGGTAAAATCGTATTTGGACACACTTCAATAGATGAGTCGATGCTTACTGGTGAAAGTATGCCAGTTGAAAAGACTGTTGGCGATAGTGTTACAGGGGCTAGTATAAATAAAAACGGTCTTATAAGATTTGAGGCGACTAAAGTCGGAAAAGATACGGCTCTTGCTCAAATTATAAAACTTGTTGAAGATGCTCAGGGAACAAAAGCTCCAATTGCCAAACTTGCAGATACTGTAGCAGGGTATTTTGTGCCAGCTGTTTTAGCTATTGCCGTTATTTCTGCACTACTTTGGGCGATAGTTGGAAAACAAGATACTACTTTCGTACTTACAATATTTATATCAGTACTCGTTATTGCGTGTCCTTGTGCACTTGGACTTGCGACACCTACTGCGATTATGGTTGGTACTGGTAAGGGTGCTGAAAATGGAATCCTTATAAAAAGTAGTGTTGCGTTAGAACTTGCACATAAAGTAAATACAGTGATATTCGACAAAACAGGCACAATTACAGAAGGTAAACCAAAAGTTACTGAAATAATAACTTATGGAAATTACGACGAAGATTATCTATTAAAATTAGCAGCATCAGCAGAAAAAGGCTCTGAACATCCACTTGGTGAAGCTATTGTTAGATATGCAAATGAAAAAAATATAGATTTAATCAATGTAGAAAAATTCAACTCAGTTACAGGAAAAGGTATAAATGCAGTAATAGACAACAAAAAAATCAACCTTGGTAATGTAAAAATGATGGAGGATTTAAATATATCTTTAGATATAGTTGAAAATAAATACGAAGAATTAGCTAAACAAGGAAAAACTCCTATGTTTATATCAATAGAAGACGAGCTTGCGGGAATTGTTGCAGTTGCTGATGTTGTAAAAGAAAGCAGTAAAAGAGCTGTTGAGCTTTTACACAACTTAGGAATAAAAGTCGCAATGGTTACTGGCGACAATAAAAATACTGCAGATGCTATCGCTAAACAAGTTGGAATCGATATAGTTTTAGCAGAAGTTCTTCCAGAAGATAAATCAAATGAAGTTAAAAAACTACAAGCTGAGGGCAATTTTGTCGCTATGGTCGGTGACGGTATAAACGACGCACCTGCTCTTGCAGCAGCGGACATCGGTATAGCAATCGGAAGTGGTACTGATGTTGCGATTGAATCAGCTGATATAGTTTTAATGAAAAACGACTTAATGGACGTTCCAACAGCTATAAAACTAAGTAAAGACACAATAAGAAATATAAAACAAAACTTATTCTGGGCATTTGGTTACAATACAATCGGAATCCCAGTAGCAGCGGGAATTTTATATATCTTTGGAGGACCACTTCTAAATCCAATGATAGCAGCAGCAGCCATGAGTTTAAGTTCTGTGTCAGTTGTTTCTAATGCATTAAGACTTAGAAAGTTTAAACCATATAATTAAATATTTAATAAAATTATAAAAAGAGATTATTGGAGACTTACCTAGTAATCTCTTTTTTGGTATAATATAACGTATAAAATTATAATAAATAGCACAATTAATTAAATTATTAGAAATAATAATGTGTTATAATAAATGCATAGGTAAATTTTAGTGTATATTTTATAAATTGTGAAAATAGTTATGGTTTGGTATTTAGAGTGGGTTTATAATAGATTAGTCTTTTTAAAATTTTAGGAGGTTGAAGATGGGAGCATATATACTAATAGTGGAAGATGATTATACAACCCAACAGTTATTAAAACAATTCTTGACCTCTAATGGTTATAAAGTAGACTGTGCAGATGATGGTCTAGAAGGAATTCATATGTATAAAGAAAACGATTATGATCTAATTCTTCTAGGTATACATATACCAAATTTAGATGGATTTTCTGTATGCAAAATGATCAGAAGAGAATCTCAAGTTCCTATTATATTTGTGACTAGATCTAACAGTGAAGATGATCAAATTAGAGGATTTGATTTGTTATGTGATGATTATATAACGAAGCCGTTTTCATATAAATTATTATTAAAAAGAGTAGAGGCTGTTTTAAGACGAGCAAAAAATGAGAAAAAGGAATCATGTATAGAATTTGAAAAAATCAAACTGAACTTAAAAACATACTCTGTTGAAATAGATGGTGAAGTAGTTGATTTAACATTAAAGGAATTTAAAATTTTAAAATCTTTAATCCAAAATTACCCTCAAGTTGTGACAAGAGAAAAATTATTAGATAGTATTTGGGGATATGATTACTTTGGGGATACTAGAATAGTAGATGCCCATATAAAAAATATAAGGAAAAAAATTAAATTGCCTTATATAAAAACAGTAAAAGGAATAGGATATACTCTTAGAAGGGATATTTAAATTTTATCAATCCTTATAAATATTTTATATTATTTTTGGAAGAATAATAATATGAATAAGGAGGTAATTTAAATGACAAGTATAAGAAAACATATGGAAAATATGAAAGATGATGTAAAAGAGGGTATGCAAAAAGTCGGACATAGTATAAAAAATACGGCAAAAGATTTAAAACACGAAGCAAAAGGAGTGATGAATAACTTAGAAGACAAAAAAGACGAAATGATGGAAGAATATAGAGAAGAAGAATACCACAGAGAATTGAAAAAACATATAGAAAAAGAGATGAAAGATGAGGGGTTTAAAGGTAACTCTTTTAAATAAAAATTAATTTGAATATAAAGGGACATAAAATTAGATATTTAATTATTTCATGCAATTTTAAAGATTATAAAAATAAAAATTTACAAAATAAAAACTATGAACTGAATTTGGAGCAGTTCATAGTTTTTTTATGCTTTCATCAAAATTGTATCGATACAAATAGCGAAATACATACATATTGTATTACAATTATACAATATATAAAAAAATTGTATTATAATTTAAATATAATTTTTTTAGGAGGTAATCTCGTGCAAACGATAAAAACAAATAAAAACGTATCAAAAAGAACAACAAACTTAGTAACATCAGCACTGTTAGCAGCAATAATATGCTTAGCTACAGGATATATACTACATATACCGACAGCAAACGGAGGCTATGTTCACATTGGAGATGCAATAATCTACCTAAGTGCAGCAGTCCTTTCACTACCATATGCAATCGCTTGTAGCGCAATAGGAGCTGGACTGGCAGATTTAACAACAGGAGCATTTATCTGGGTAATCCCTACAATGATAATAAAACCAATTTTAGTTTTGTGTTTTTCAAGCAAAAGCGATAAAATAATAACTATGAGAAATGTAATAGCATCATTCTTAGCGGGAATAATCGGTATCGTACTTTACATGTTTGTAGAAGGACTACTTTTCGGAAACATGGCCGTAGCATTCACACTGACTGCGGTAGGAGTAATACAGCCAATCGGAAGTTTTATAGTATTTATAATCTTAGGAATAGTCTTAGACAAAGTTAACTTTAAACAATTTTATGCCAGATAAAAATTATAAAACTACAAAGCAATAAATAAAAAGATAAACTAAATAAAAAACTAGATTTAAAATAGTATATAGAGGGAGAATATTATGACATTATTATATCCAATCGAAAATAGCTTATATGTAAATATAACAAACTTATGTTGCTGCAAATGTGTATTCTGTGTAAGAGATATTACAGATAGCGTAGGTGGTAGCGACAGTCTTTGGCTAGATCACGAACCAACAATGGACGAATTAAAAGCCGAACTTGAAAAATTCAACTTAGACGATTATGAAGAAGTTGTATTTTGCGGATATGGCGAACCACTTATGAGAATAAACGAAGTAATAGAGTTTGCAAACTACATAAAAACTAAGAAAAACATAAAAATAAGAATAAATACAAACGGACTTTCTGATTTAATACACAAGAAAAAAACAGCAGTACTTCTTAAAGATGCAATAGACGCAGTATCGATAAGCCTAAACGCACCAAACGAAGAAGTATACCTAAAAGTCGCAAAACCAGCTTTCGGAATAAAATCATTCGACGCAATGCTAAACTTTGCAAAAGATTGCAAAACTTACATAAAAGAAGTGTGCTTCTCAGTAGTAGACGAAATATCAGAACAAGAAATCCAACAATCACAAGAACTAGCCAACTCACTAGGAATACCACTAAGAGTTCGAGTAAAAAATGGATAAATTAAACACAAAATGGAAGTTAAAACAACTTACAAACCCAAAAAGGTGATTGCCAGAGATATTTATCTCATAGACAATCGCCTTTTTTCATAAATCTTATAAAATTATATTAATTTAAAAACAAAAAATATATTTTTCTATAAAGTAATTTTGCTACTTCTATTATTTAACCTATTTAACCTA
>CAMEPL010000096.1 GCA_945931665.1 uncultured Clostridium sp.
ACAAGCATCATTACTTAATTCATTTCCAGAAGCTAAATTAAGAAGCTTTTTAACTGTAACTCCTTTAAATCTTGGTGGTTGCTGAAATGCGTATCCTATCCCAAGTCTTGCACGCTCTGTTATACTAAGATTAGTAACGTCTTGACCATCAAATAATATTTGACCAGATGTTGGTTTTTCTATTCCCATTATTATTTTAGCTAATGTAGATTTTCCACCGCCATTAGGTCCAGTTATAATTAATATTTTCCCTTTTTCAATCGTAAAGCTTACATTATCTAAAATAGTAATTTCACCTTTACCATCTAAGTTGTCTACTTTAAATGTAATATTTTTTAATTCAAGCATAACAAATCCCTTTCTATTTCTATATTTCAAATAGTACACTTGCAAATACAAGTATCTAAAATTATGAGTACCTACATAAAGTAAGTACTCATAATTAATCCCCGTATATCTAATTTTATACAATTATTTCCATTTTTTCTATATGTTTTTACAATATTTTAATTTTTTTAAAATCGAAAATTATTCTCTATTTCCCCGCTATAGAGAGACCTTTAACAATTACTGTAGGACTTCCAACTGAGCTAAGTGGGAATTTCAAATCATTTCCAACTACTTCGATTTGTTTTAATAAATCAAAGAAATTACCTGCTACAGTTATTTGATCTACTGGATATTCTTTTTTTCCTTCTTTTATATAAAATCCTTTTGCAGCTAGTGAAAAATCACCTGTTATGGCGTTAGCCCCAGCGTGAATACCAGCAAAATCTGTTATAAGAAGTCCTTCTCCTATTGTTTTTAGAATTTCATCGAAAGATGATTCACCTTTTTCTATGTAAAAATTACTTGGTGAAACAGATACTGAAGTTGCATAAGAACCTTTAAATCCGTTTCCTGTACTTTTTGTATTTGCTTTATAAGCAGTTTTTAAGTTGTGAAGTAATGTTGTAAGTTTCCCTTTAGATACTATTTCTTTTTTGAATGTAGCTACACCTTCATCATCAAAAGGAGCTGAAGCTAATCCGTTATCTAAAAGAGGATTGTCTATTATAGTTACTTTTTCTGAAGCTATCATAGTATTTTCTTTGTCTTTTAATAGAGAAAGTCCTTTTTGGGCAGCATCTGCGCTAAATACTCTAGAGAAAGCACTAAGTAGTGATACCATAGCTTCGTTGTATATAGCTGTTTTATAATTGCCTGTATTTATAGATTTTGAGTTTATTTTTGATAATGCTTCATCAACACCCATTTTAGCTATTTCTTTAGGGTTTATTTGGTCTATGTTTGTCGCTATTTTATATCCTGTTCCATCTTGTTTTTCAGCATCTATTTCTATTATAGGTACTACATATGCATAAAGTATATTTTCTTTATTTTTTAAGTTAAGTCCCTTAGTATTTGAGATTTGAGTTTCTCCTTTAGAGTAAATTACTTTACAACCTCCTGTATTTATAACATTTCGGTTATAATTTTTACACTCTTCTTCTATTTTAAGACCTAACTCTATTAAGTCTTTTGGATCTATATTATCTAATGATTCATAATAACAAACGACTTCTTCGTATTTATCGTCACCTTGATGTATAAACTGAGTATCTTCATTTTCTATAAGTAAGGCTGCATTTTTAGCAGTATTTATAAGCATATCTACTGAATTTTCATCTAGTATTCTAGTATGAGAATACCCTATTTTACCGTTTATTATACCTCTAAATGATAAACCAAAACTTTTATTAAGGTTATAGCTTTCTACTTCTTGCTTATAAATTGATATATTTAAAGATTCTGAATTAGTAACATATATTTCGCTGTTTTCAAAGCCAGCTTCTTTTGCTTTTTTGAATAATATTTCTTTAAATTCATTTAAATTCATAATAGTTACTCCCTTCCGCCAACAGTTATACTTTTAACTCTAATCATAGGCTGACCCACATTGACAGGTATGCTTCCTGATTTAGATCCACACATTCCTTCAGCTTGAGCAACATTATCAGATACCATGTCTATATCCATTAGGACTTCACTACCTTTGCCTATAAGTGAAGCTCCTCTAACTGGTTCTGTTATTTCACCATTTTTAACTAAATATCCTTCATTTACAGCAAAGTTAAATTCTCCTGTAACTGGATTTACGGAACCACCGCCTAATTTTTTAGCATATAGTCCATCGTCTATTGATTTTATTATGTCTTCTACCTTGTCTTCTCCAGGAGCTATATATGTATTAGTCATTCTTGAAGTTGGTTCATATTTATAACTTTCACGTCTAGAGTTTCCTGTTACTTCTGTACTCATTCTTCTAGCATTTAACTTATCAACCATATATGATTTTAATATACCATTTTCAATAAGTACATTTCTTCTAGTAGGTGTTCCCTCATCATCTATATTTGATGAACCCCAGTGGTTTTTCATTGTACCATCATCTATTGCAGTTAATTTTGTAGACGCTATTTGCTGACCTAATTTATCGCAAAATTCTGAATTACCTTTAGCAACAGATGTTGCTTCCAATGAATGGCCGCAGGCCTCGTGAAAAATTACACCCCCGAATCCATTATCTAGTGCAACTGGCATTTTCCCCGCAGGGCAATTTCTTGCATTTAACATTATATGAGCAGTTTTTGCAGCCTCTCTACCATGATACTCAGGGTCCACTTCATCTTTAAATATTTCAAATCCCATAAGTCTTCCTGGATTTTGACTACCTGTCTGATTTTCACTTTCATTAGAAGCGATTGCATTTATCATAAGTCTAGTTCTAATTCTAGTATCTCCAGTATATAATCCTTCTGTATTAGCTATTAATATATTTTGCTCTTTGTCTAAATATCCCACGCTGACTTTTGATATATCAGTATGAAAATCTTTGGCACTTTTATATGCTCTTTTCATGACTTTTATCTTATTTTGACAGTCTACACTGCTCGGATTTATTTTTATTGGATGTAAATTTTTAAAAGTCATGTAATTATTTAATATAACTGATTTTCCTTCTTCTATTTTTCCTAAAGCAAGTGCAGCCTTATAAGCAGTGTCTAAAAGAGATGATAAGCTATTGTCATTTGTGTATGCATACACACTTTTTAGACCTTTAAATATTCTTATTCCGATACCATAATCTCTTCCGCCTAATATATTTTCGACTTTATCATCTAGTACAGAAATACTATTAGTTAGACTGTCTTCTTCAAAAATTTCTGCAAAGTCGGCTCCTGTAATTAAACATTTTTCTAGCACTTGGCTTGCTATTTCTTTTGAAATCATATTTCTCCTCCTACTATTTATTTAGTTTTTATATGTATGAAATTTCACACAAGTCTTTAATAGTTAATTAGTAGTTATATTGTTTTAATAAAGAATCAATTGAAACTTTAGATAAGGTGTCTTTAATGTGGCTCATAACTTCCTCAAAAGGTGTTATTAATAATTCTGGTAAGTCGGATATAATTGGATTTGTTATTTGTAAATCATCACTGCAGAATATTTTTTTAATGTCGACTTCATCTGTTATTTTATAAACGTCCCATAAAGTTATATTCTTTATGTCTTTTTTTAATTTTACATTTGAAGTAGATGGAACCTTTATAAGAAAATTATTTTTACATAAAAGATTTAGTATATTTTTTATAACTATAGGATTACACTTTAATTGCTTTGATATATAGTCACATGTTAACCCTTTTTCATCTCCATAAACAGCAATAAATAATATTGTGTGTACTGATAATTGAAAACGTCTACTAACTTTCATTTTTATCACCTCATGGTAATTTTAGCACACTTAATGTAGTTATTCAAATGACAAAAGTGTTATCGTTTTCTAAAGAATTTATAATAACAAATACAAAAACTTTAGTTGCTGATTTAATATTTTCTGTAGAAACTTATTTATATACTCATGAAATACTAGTATAAGCAATTATATTAGTATAATATCGATTTAAATAATAAAATGATATATAATTTTACAAATGATATGAAATAAAATATTAATATATAAGATTGTATATATTATGTATGCTACTTTGGAATTATAGATTATTTGATTTTTTAAACGATTAGTATTATCATATAATAATACTAATCTAATAATAGGAGGAATTAATATGCGCCAATGTATGGATATACCAAATATTCAGCTTAGAATAAAGAAAATTCAAGGGCAACTAAATGCAATATCTAAAATGGTAGAAGAAGATATTCCCTGCGAAGATATATTAATTCAAATAAATGCAGCTAAAAGCGCTATGCATAAAGTCGGAAAAGTAGTATTGGAAGGCCATATACATCACTGTGTCAAAGATGGAATTGAACATGGTGATATCGAAAAAACAATAGAAGATTTTTCAAAAGCTATAGACTATTTTACTAGAATGGGATAATTACATAGAGTATTTAAAAATCGATAAATGCTTGATTTTACATACAAACCAAGCATTTATCGATTTTTATAATATATAGCTTTATTCCATTTTGTTATATCACAAATCCTCCATTAGAGCTTATTACTTGTCCAGTAATAAAGTCACCTTGCTCAGCTAAGAATAATGCACATTTAGCTATGTCTTCAGGTTGGCCGATTCTCATAAGTGGAGTTTCGTATTTTAACATCTCTAAAGTATCTTGACCTAAGTCTTTTACCATATCTGTATTTATTACACCTGGAGCTATAGCATTTACATTTATGTTTGAAGGTCCTAGTTCTTTTGCAAGAGCCTTTGTAAGGCCTATCATTCCAGCTTTAGAAGCAGAATAATCGACTTCAGAAGATCCACCGACAAGTCCCCACATAGAAGATATATTTATTATATGTCCACTACAATTTGGAAGCATATATTGTAGTGCTTTTTTTGTAACATAAAATACTGAATTTAAGTTTGTAGATATAACTTCATTCCATTGCTCATAAGATATATCTGTAAATAAACAAGGTTTGCTTATACCTGCATTATTTATTAAAACATCGATATTTTCAAATTGACCGATAGTATAATTTACTAGGGCATTGGCTTCTTCTATTTTAGATACATCTGCCTTAAATATTCTAACACTTAGCCCTTCTTCACTCAACATATCGTAAAGTTCCTTTGCCTTCTCTTCAGATTTATTATAATTTATTACAACATTATAGTTATTTCTTGCAAATAAAATTGCTATTGCTCGTCCTATTCCTCGAGACGATCCTGTTATTAAAGCTGTTTTCTTACTTTTCATGCTTATACCTCATTATATTTTTTTTTATTTATTTGTTTTATTTTATTTTTATTAAATCTACATTCATTTTTACAATTGGCACAATTTAAGTTTAGATTTGATATGTCAGAAAATCTTTCGGGATATTTTTTTAGTTGATATTCCCATTGAAATAAACTTATAATTGAAAGTGCTATTAAAGAGTATGTATATATATTTGGAATCAATATAAATGGTGTAAGATACATTATATGATCCCAATTATAAATTCTGCATACATTGCAGCATCTGTTTTTCATAAAGAAAACTTGAAATGGACACCATATATTTACACAAACCATATCACACCAAAAATAAAATAAAAACAACATTATTAGCCATGATTTATTTAAATAAAGTTTAAAATATATATAGAATAATATTAAGTTAAAACCTATCCAGGTTACAAACACATTAAATGCACTTTTATTGTTGTTAGCTATTTGATTAGCAACTGCATTTTTATTATAATTATTTTTTTCTTTGTAGTGTTTTAAAAATAATTTACCGTTATAAGTATTTTTACTTCTATAAGGGATAATTACTTTTAATATATCATTTATCAGATATATCCAACATATATGATAAAACTTTATACCAAATACTATATTGTAATTTAATATAGTATTTATATTGTTTGGATTATATATAAATACTATTAATGCTGAAAAAAATAATATAGTTCTAAGAATAAATTTTATTCTAGATTTTTTATCCAATCTATCTACCTCCTATATTATTTAAATATCGTCTAATATTATAACATATACATAATTATCTTATACTATAAATATTAAAACAAAAAAATAAAGGGTTCAATTTTTACCCTTTATTTTTTTATAGTATATAGTTAAATTTATTTAACATTTTAGATTTTATTGACCTTGATGGTATTTTCCTAAGAATTCTCTAGTACGTTCGTTTTTCGAGTTAAATAACTCCTCTGGTGTACAATTTTCTACTATTACACCTTTATCCATAAATATCATCCTATCTGATATATCTCTTGCAAATGACATTTCATGAGTTACTATTACCATAGTCATATTCATCTCGGCAAGTGAACGTATAACTTTTAATACTTCTCCTGTAAGCTCTGGGTCAAGTGCTGATGTAGGTTCATCAAAGAAAAGTATTACTGGTTTTAGGGCAAGTGCTCTAGCAATTGCCACCCTTTGTGCCTGTCCTCCTGATAATTGATGAGGATATGCATCTTTTCTGCTTTCAAGACCTAATTTTCTTAAAAGTTCCATTGCTTCTTTTTCTGCCACATCTTTAGGTACTTTTTTAACTCGAATTGGCGCTTGAGTTATATTTTTTAATACATTAAAGTGTGGGAATAAGTTGAAATTTTGGAATACAAGACCCGTTTTTAATCTTATCTCATTTAGTACATCATTATTAGCATATTCTACCTTTCCATTTTGTGTAGATACCATAACTTCACCATCTACAGTTATTTTTCCTGAATCTATAGTTTCTAATCTATTTATACATCTAAGTAATGTAGATTTACCAGAACCAGAAGATCCTATTATAGAAACTATCTCCCCGTGATTTACTTCCATAGAGATATCTTTTAGAACTTGTAGGTCTCCAAAATTTTTCTCTAAATTTTCAACTGATAAAATTTTCATTTTTTCCCTCCTATTCATAGTAATCTAATTTCTTTTCTAAATAGAAACAGAATCTTTCAACTACAGTATTCATAATTAAATAGAAAATACCGGCTACGATTAATGGTACTGTAGAAAATTGAGATGACATTGTAGCACCTGCAAGTTTGAATATTTCTGCAACACCGATTACTTGAGCTAAAGCAGTATCTTTTACTAATGTCATAAGTTCATTACTCATAGGTGGTATTATTCTTTTTACAACTTGAGGTAAAATTATTTTGAAAAATGTCTCGCTTTTTCCAAATCCTAATACTGTGGCTGCCTCATATTGGCCAACAGGTATAGATTCAATACCACTTCTGTATATTTCTGCTATATATGCACTATAATTCAATGTAAATGCTAGTATTGCTGCCCAAAATCGTGGTAAAGTTGTCCCAAATATATAAAAAGGAGCAAAATAGAAAAACATCAATTGAAGTATAAGAGGTGTACCTCTCATGATAAGTAAAAATACTTGAATAGGTATTCTTATAATAGCGTATTTTGACATTCTACCAAAAGCTACAAACATGCCAAGTATTGATGAGAATATTATTGTTAAAAAGAATATTTCTAAAGTAACAATTGAACTTGGCAACATATTTTTAACTAAATTAATTATGCTTTCAAAATCCAATTTAATCCCCCCTGTCTAAAATTTATAAAGTCTTATATCTTAAAAAAGGCGCCAATTTTAAAGTCTTAGACTTATAAATTTGACACCTTTTAAAATATACTTTAGTCTGAAATTTTAAATTAACTATTTATCTTTACCAATTGTAGTTAAATCTTCACCAAACCATTTTTTACTTATTTTTGCTAATGTACCGTCTTTTTGCATTTCTTTTAAAGTATCTTCAACTTTTTTACATAAAGCGTTGTCGCCTTTTCTAAAACCAACACCCATTTCTTCGTCTAATATAGTAGTGTCTTCTATAATGCTGTATTTTCCTGGGTCTTTTGTCATATAGTAACGAGCAACTACTGTATCCATAGCAACTGCATCTGAACCTCCAACTTCTAAGTCCA